>CALKVR010000186.1 GCA_938004815.1 uncultured Polyangiaceae bacterium
GCTCACGATCGGCAAAGAGAAGCTCGCCGGCTCGGGCGCCGACGGGCTCTGCACCAAGAACGGCGCCGAGGTGAAGGCGGCGATGGTCGTCGTCTCGGGCGAGAACCTCATCGTGCTCGGCGCATGGGAGACGGGCGGCGACGACAAGAATCTGTTCGGTGCCATGCGCGCGATCGCGCGCGTCAAGGGCGGCCCCCCCGGCGGGTTGGCCGCGTGCTGTCGCGCGCTCGAGCAGAACTCGGTCTCGGCCCCGCCCGACAAGAAGGGCGCGGTCCTCCTCGCCCTCGGCGCGTGCAAGGCGGCGATTTCGAACCCCGACACGGCCGCCGGCCTCCGCGCCGTGCAGGCGGCGGCCAAGGGCTTCGGCTTGCCCGCCGAGTGCAAGTGAGCCCATGCGGCACGTCGGCACGGTCGTCCTGATCTCGGCGGCGGTCGCGTGTCGAGAGCCGTCGAACGCGACGGTCTCGACCTGCGTCGATCAATGCGACGCCGCCGGTGACTGTCCCGGCGGCAGCGGCGACTGCCTCGATATCTGCGAGTCGCAGTTCGACGAGGCTTCGCGCATCGAGTGCGTGCCCCAGTACGAGGCCATCCTCGACTGCCTCGGGGGCCTGCCGAGCGTCTGCGACCCCTCGCCGTGCACCAGCCAGCTCAGCGAGTACACCCAGTGCCTGGGCGCGTTCTGCGCAAAAGAGCGCGGGTTCATCATCGGCACCGACGCCGTCGACCCCTCGTGCCCCGACGCGCAGGGCACCGGCGGCGGTTAGAACGCGTCGTCCGAGAGCTCCATGAGCTCGAGGCTGCTCTCTTCGACCAGCCGGCGGGTGAGCGACAGCGTGGGGAGCACGTTCTTGCACCACCAGCGCGCGGTCGCGACCTTGCCGTCGTAGAACGCGGCGTCTTCGGGGCGCTCGGCCTTGTTCTTGAGCGCCACGACCGCCTGCCGGACGAGGAGCCAGCCCACCACCGTCTCGGCGAGGGCGAAGAGCACGCGGTTGCCCTGCAGGCCCGCGTGGTAGAGCGACTCGCCGACCTTGCCCATCATGGTGGCGAGGATGCTCTTGAGATCATCGATGGCGGTCTGGAGCGCGGCGCGCTCGGCTGCCAGCGTGGCGCCCCCGAGCTCGCCCTTGGCGAGGGCCTCGATCTCGTCGAGCTGCTTCATCAGGGTCTGCCCGCCGTCCTTGCCGATCTTGCGGAAGAAGAGATCGAGCGCCTGGATGTGGGTCGTGCCCTCGTAGAGCGTGTCGATCTTCTGATCGCGCAAGTACTGCTCGATGGGAAAGTCCTGGATGTACCCCGAGCCGCCGAACGTCTGGAGGCTGAGCGCGAGCTGCTCGTAGCCCTTCTCGGAGCTCCAGCCCTTCACCAGCGGCAAGAGCATGTCGTTCAGCTTGTCGAGGTGGTCGGCCTCCTTCGAGCCGTGACCCCCGAGGATCTCGACCTGGTCCTGGATCCACGCGGTGTAGAGGCAGAGCGCGCGCATGCCCTCGGCGTGCGCCTTTTGGCTCATGAGCATGCGGCGCACGTCGGGGTGGCTGATGATCTTCACGCGGGGCGACGTCTTGTCGGTTGCGCGCGTGAGGTCGGGGCCCTGGGTGCGATCTTTGGCGTAGGCGAGCGCGTTCAGGTAGGCCGTCGAGAGCGTGGCCATGCTCTTGATGCCGACGCCCATGCGCGCCTGCTCGATGACGTGGAACATCTGGCGGATGCCGTCGTGCACGTCGCCGAGGAGCAGGCCGCGGGCGGGCGTGCCGTCGCCGAACACGACCTCGCACGTGGCCGAGCCCTTGATGCCCATCTTCTTCTCGACCTTGGTGACGACGGCGCCGTTGCGCTCGCCGAGCGAGCCGTCCTCGTTTACCCAGTACTTGGGCACGATGAACAGCGAGAGCCCCTTGGTGCCGCCGCCGCCGCCGTCGCGCCGCGCGAGCACCAGGTGGACGATGTTCTCGGGCACGTCGAAGTCGCCGTTCGTGATGAACCGCTTCGTTCCCTCGATCTCCCAGACGTCGCCCTCGACGTGCTTGGCCTTGGTGCGGCCGGCGCCGACGTCGCTGCCGGCGTCGGGCTCGGTGAGCACCATCGAGCCGCTCCAGTGCTTGGAGAGGATCGAGTCGATGTAGCGCTTCTTTTGCGCGTCGGTGCCGTGTCGATCGATCGTGCGCGCGGTGAAGTTGCCGAAGAGGTAGAACGTCAGCGGCGCGTTCGCGCCCGAGATGAGCTCGAACGCGGCCCACCCGATGCTGGGCGGCGCGCCCATGCCGCCCATGTGCTCGGGCAGGTTGAGCAGGTTGGCGCCCGCCTCGTAGAACGCGCGGTAGCCGCGGGCGAGGCCCTCGGGCAGCTTGACGTTGCCCTTGCCGTCGAACGCGAGCTCGACCCGGTCGCTCTCGACGTAACTCTTCTGCAGCTCGGTCATGCAGAGCTTCTCGGCCGCCTTGAGCGACTCGCGGGCCGTCGCCTCGTCGAGCCCGGTGAAGGGCGCCTTGCCGAGCGAGGTGCGCTGCACCTCGAAGACCTCGAACAGGTTGAAGAAGATGTCCCGGAGGTTCGACTTGTAGTGGTCCACCAGCATGGTGGGAGCGAAATAGCACCGCGCATGGAGCGCGTCACCGTCGCGCTAGAGAAGGCCCTCGGCCTTGAAAAAGGCCTTAGCCAAGAGCGAAAACTCTCTGCTCGCCTCACACAGGTCGCGGGCCATTTGCACGATTTGGCCGATGAGCACCGGCGGCGCCTTCAGCTTTGTCGCCTCGACATGGAGGTCCACGACGGGCTGCAGGTGAGCAACGAGGTGCTTCTCGCGAAGCTCGTTGAGGTCATCTCGATCGAGACGGGTGGCGAAGATCGTCTCCGTGCCGCGAGGGGACGCATTGAGCGGCGCGATCCTGTAAGCCCCGTTGGGAAGCGTGGTGAAGGTGAGGTGCTGCTCGGGGTCGTCGACGCCTGGATCGAGGATGATCGGGAGCTCCGCGCCGTTCGATGCGAGCGTCTTGACGGCTAACGGCGGGGACGCTGGGTCCAGAGGGAAGTAGTCGCTCTTCGGGGTGTTGCAGTTCGAGCAACAGAAGTAGAGGTTCTCGAACTCGTAGGCGAGCCACCAGTAGCCGCGTACCGAGGTGGTGCTCTTGCGGTCACGCGACGCCTTCGTCTTCGGACGAAAGTGTTCGACCGTCGACCACTTTCGCTCGTACGCGTGCTCGCAGAAGCAGCACTTGCGGTGCTGCATGTCCCAGAGAGTCTGTTTGACCTCTTCGGACGCGTAGACAGCGCCGTCGAAGTCCTTGCTCGCCGGCTCCGCGGGCGCTGCGATGATCGCTTCGATCTTTTTTAGTGCGTTGACGGCGGCGGCGGTGAGCTTTGCGGGTGCCTGAGTCTTGCTGCGGTCGATGCGTCGCATCACGCGCCGCCCATCTTGCGGATCTTCGCCTCCATGCGTCGGACGCGCTCGTCGAGCGGAAGCGCCGCGACGGTCGAGCCGGCGATCTCGACTTCGTCGCCGCGCGGATCCCGCGCTGGGCTGGCAAAATAGGGTGTGAGCTCGGCCTCCAGTGCGTCGAGCTCGCTCTGCTCCTCGGTGGATCGCGAGCTCTTCGCTTTGAGCTCGAGGTACCGGCTCTCTTTGCGGGCAATTTCCGGTCGCGCGGCGACCGGAACATCGAAGTAGCGAGTGAGCAGCTGGGAGGCGCTCTGTGCGGCCGGCTCGACGACGACAGCGTCGGCATGCACGTAGCCATCCCGCATGACCAGCTCGATGACCTCGTCCGCCTCGAAGCCAGTGAGCACCAGTGGCGAGTGGGTTGTTACGATGAACTGCAGCTTGGGAAAGACTCGGCGCAGAATGGGGATGATGCGGCGCTGCCAGGTCGGGTGGAGATGAATGTCGATCTCGTCGAGCAGCACGATCCCTTCGAGCTCGCCAGGGCTCACGTCTCCCCCACTTTCGAGGAAAGCATGGCCCAGCAGATCGGTAATCCACGCCACTATCGACTGGTACCCCTGCGAAAGCGCGGTAGGCGGCAGCTTGAGCTTCCGCCCGCCGATGTCGAGCGCGAACCGCCGCGACTTGAGCAGCCGCTCCATCGCATCGAGCCCGCCCTGGCCTCGCAGCTCCACGTCGGCGAGCCAGGGGAGCAACGCCTCTCTCGTGGATGGATCTTCCGCCACGAGAACGTCCCGCACGCGTGCCGCAAAGGCTCGCCCGAGCTCTCGCTTCTCGAGCGCCTCGAAAAAGTCGATCCCCAGCATCTTGTGGCGCGTGTCGAAGACACCTTCGACCCTATCCCGGGCTGGATCACTCGGGATGGCGACCTCGCCGGGGCGAGGCAAGTACCGTCCGACGCCGTACCCCACGACGAAGAAGCCGGCGCGCCTGGAGCCACGGACTTCGTTGACGCGTGCGGCAGCCGCGCCCACCCCGTTGAAGTCGCTTCTACCGGGCGCCACCTCCATGGTGACGGCCAGCCTATCGGCGTCGTCTCCCGTTGCGCATGACGGCGCGAAGACGGCGTGGATACGCGCCCCGCTTTCAGGTGAGTCAGCGCTGATGTAGTCGGCTGCGTTCCCTACCAACGCCCGTGCCAGCTTGTCTCCAGAGGCCGCGAGCGCGATCGCTTGCAAGATGGTCGTTTTGCAGACGCCGTTGTCACCCAGCAGGACAGTCCACTGTCGTGCTCCTCCCTCGCGCTCGAACGAAATCGTCGCATCAGCGAGGAGCTTGACGTTCTCGAAGGCGAGAGAGCGAAGGTACATGACTGGATCCTACCCCGTGGCAGGGTCAGGGGCTGTTTTCATCCGCAGAATGGGAGTAGAGCAGCAGCGTGGCCACCCCGAAGAAGCGCGCCGCCAAGAAGGCGGCCGAGCCGAAGAAGCCCGGCACCAAGAAGCGTCGCGGCGTCTCGCTCACGCCGACGTCGCTGGCGCCGGCGGACGTGCCGCTCGGTGAGGCGCCGCCCGAGCTCGCCGCGGCCATCGGCGCGGCCGGGGGCGCCGTCATCGGCGCCTACCGCGAGCCGCTCGGCGGCCACACGCTCGTCTTCGCGGCGCTGCCGGTCGACAAGGTCGAGCCCACGCCGTTCCAGCGCGACGTCTCCGACGCGCACGTTCGCAAGCTCACGGTCGCGATGGACAAGACGCGCCGGTTCCTCGATCCGGTCATCGCGATCCACGAGGGCGACAAGTTCTGGACGCCCAACGGCAACCACCGCCTGACCGCCCTCAAGGAGCTCGGGGCGAACGCGGTCGTCGCCCTCGTCGTGCCGGAGCGCAAGGTCGCCTACCAGATCCTCGCCCTCAACATCGAGAAGGCGCACAACCTCCGCGAGCGCGCGATCGAGGTCGTGCGCATGTACCGCGACCTGCAGAAGTTCGACGATCGCAAAGAGAGCGAGTGCGCGCTCGAGTTCGAGGAGCCGCTCCTGGTCACCCTCGGCTTCGCGTACGAGAAGCGCCCGCGCCTCTCTGGCGGCGCGTACGGGCCCATCCTCAAGAAGGTCGACGGTTGGATCGAAGCGCCGCTCGCCAAGGCGAGCGAGGAGCGCGAAAAGCGCGCCGCCCTCGTCCTCGAGCTCGACGACGCGGTCAGCGAGGCGGTGGCCAAGCTCAAGGCGCGCGGGCTCGTCAGCCCGTATCTCAAGGCGTTCGTGGTCGCCCGCATCAACCCGCTCCGCTTCATCAAGGGCGATCCGCCGCCCCTCCACGAGCTCTTCCCGAGCATGGCCAAGCGCGCGCGCGGGATGAAGACGGACGGCGTCAAGGTCGAGGACTTGGCCCGCACCGGGGGCGCGCCCGAAGAAGAATGAGCTCGCAGGACGTACGAAACATGACCGAGCCCGCCTCTCTCGAGCGCCTCGAGCGCCGCCTGTACCGCAACACGCGGTCGACGTGCGAGGCGTACGCGCTCCTCGAGCCCGGCGACCACGTGATGGTCGCGATGAGCGGCGGCAAGGACAGCTACACGCTGTTCCGCCTCCTCGGTAAGCTGGTGCCGCGGCTCCCGTTCGAGGTGAAGCTGACCGCCGTCCACCTCGATCAGAAGCAGCCGGGCTACGACGGCGTCCCCCTCGCGACGTTCCTACGAGAGAGCGGCTGGCCCCACGCCATCCTCGAAGAGGACACGTACAGCATCGTCACCGCTCACGTGAAAGAGGGCTCGACGTATTGCTCGCTCTGCTCGCGCCTGCGCCGCGGCGTGCTCTACGGCGCCGCCGAGAAGCTCGGATGCAACAAGATCGCGCTCGGGCACCACCGCGACGACGGCCTCGAGACGTTCCTCTTGAACCTGTTCTACGCGGGCAAGCTCCAGGCGATGCCGGCCAAGTACCGCACCGACGACGGGCGGTTCGAGGTCATCCGCCCGCTCATCGACTGCGCCGAGCGCGACATCGCCGCGTTTGCGGCACAGGTGGGCTTTCCGATCTTGCCGTGCAATCTGTGCGGCTCCCAAGAGAACCTGAAGCGCGACAAGATGACAGGCCTCCTCGACCAGCTCGAGGTCGAGCACCCCAACCTGCGCGCGGTCATGGCGAACGCCCTTCGCAACGTGCGGCCGACGCACCTGAACGATCTCGACGTCGCGCGGGCTTGGTCTGCCTCGGGCGGCGAGTCGCGCCGGGCCCCCGCGCCGGCGCCGATGCCCGAGCCCGAGGGGGACCGGCACCGCCTGCCGCTCGTCGGCGACTGAGCGTGCGCGCCGTCAGGGCGCGGTCTTGGTCTTCATCGACGTGGTGCCGCGCAGGTCGGCGCCCTTGCCCGTCATCGTGATCGGGCCCGACACCGCGATTTCACCGAACGACGCTTCGTCGATCCGCACGAACACCTGCCCGCCGAGCGTCATCGTCAGCTTGCCGTTGGGCTCGTCGCCGCTCAGCTTCATCGTCAGGTCGAGGACGGCGTGATCGGCGCCGTCGATCCGCTTGGTGCCGGATAGGACGAGCTTCGTCTGCTCGACGGTGACGTTCGACCCGGCCTTGCTCCCGCGGTCCTTGAGCTGGCCGGCGAGGGCGGCGGCCACGTCGTCGAGCTTGTCGCCGATCTTGCGCGGTTTGGACTTGAGCGCGTTCGTGACCTCGTCGGGCTTGCCCAGGCGCTTGTAGTCGCCCTCGATCTTCTTTTGCTCGTCGGGCGACACCGCCTTGCCGGCGTTGTCGGTGACGACGATCGCGTCGCCCTTGCGCTCGACCAGGTACGTCTTGCCGGCGACCGGCGACCGCTCGTCCTTGGGCTTGCCGTCTGTCTTCACGTCCTTCGTGTGCTTGGTGTAGGTGGCTCGCACCTTGGTCGCGAGGCCGTCTTTGACCGCCAGGACCTCGGTCTTGCGCTCTTCGTTCTCGACGCCCTCCATGTTCACGGTCTGGTTACCCACGACGACCGTGAACTTGGTCCTCATCTCTTCGGAGGTCGTGTACTTGTGACCGACGGCCTTGGCCTTGGTCGAGAACGTGATCGTCTTGTCGGCCTGCGCCGGCGTGGCGGGCGGCACGACATCGGCGGTGACGAGCGCGGGCGCGGCCGCGTTGGCGGCGGCGAGGAGCGCCCCGAGGGCGAGGCCGAGCAGCTTCATCGCTGCAGGATAGCGCCTACTGCGGGACCGGCGGCTCGTAGATCTTCTTGACGTCGGCGCCGCCGACGAACGCGTACGAGCCAGCGCCGCCGTAGCCGTAGCCGACGATGCCGAACGGCTTGTCGCCGCTCATCGCGTGCGCGCCCGTCGACAGCGGGCACACCCGCGACTCGTAGGTGACGTTGTTCACGGTGCCGGCCGGGGTCGCCGCGCAGTTCGCGAGCATGCCGTCGATGGTGATGTTGGTGCCAGGTTCGGCGCTGATCACGACCCAATTGGATGACCATGACGGTGGCGTCAGGATCACGTACTCCGTCCGGTACTGCTCGACCGGCGGGAAGATCGTCATCGCCGGGTCGCCCGTCAGCGCGCCCTGCACGTACCCCTGGCTGACCAAGTACTGGCCCACCAGGATCGGGACGTCGCTCGTCACGGTGAAGTTGTCTTGCGCCCAGGTCGTCTTGACCTCACCGGGCTGGAGGGTGAACGAGTTGAACGGGGCGGGCAGCGTCGTCGTCACCGCGGCGGGCTCGGCCGCGCCGACGAACCGGATCACGTCGGGCTCCTTGAAGCCGCCGGTGGAGCGGACCGGGCTGCGCGTGATGACGTAGTTCTTGCCCAGCGACTCGACGGGAAAGAGCTGCTCTTCCAGGTGGTCGAGGCAGCACGTGTCCTCGTCGGTCCACCCCGGATAGGTGGGGATGTCGATCGGCCCCGGGACCTGCGTCGTCTCGACGCCGGTGAAGACGGCGACGGGCTGATCCGAGAACACGAGCGAGCCGGAGAGGTCGGTCATCGTCATCGGGTCGTCCTGGAATGTCGCGTTGTCGGTCTCCAGGTTCAGGACGTCGAACGGGTTGAGGACGACCTGGATCTCGCCCCCCGCGTCGGTGGCCGCGATCGGCGGGTTGCCTCTGATCTTCCACGTCGGACGAACCGTGACGGTCGTGTTCGGTTTCGTTCCTACGACCGTGACGTAGGAGCGATCGACGCCGAAGAAGCCGACGTCGATGGGGTGGCCTGCGTACCAGCCCATCACCCGGTATTGCAGACCGAGCGCGTTAGTCGGGAGCAAGAGCGAGGCGTCGTTCGAATATGCGTTCGCGAAGACGTTGAACTGGTAGACGAGGATCGGCGAGCTCGACGTGACGCGGAACGCGCGCGACGACAGGCAGGTGCCGGGCGAGTTGTAGTCGTTGGGCACCGTGCCGCAGTCGAGCTCGCGAATCGGGAGCACTTGCGCCAGGAGCTGCCCGGCCGGAATCGACAGCTGAGCGACCGTCGTGAGCTGCGCCGGCTGGCCCACGGGGGCCTCGTTGATCTCGATGGTCACGTTCGCCTGGCCGGTGCCGGCGTTGGAGAGGGCGAGGCCCCAGTCCGCGCTCGCCGGATCGTTCAGGCCGTCCTGCTGATCGAGGTCGACGGCCCAGAACTCGCACCCCACGTTGGATGGCTGCTCCTCTGCGATCTGACACGCGGTCTTGCACCCGCCGTCGTGGCAGGTGAGGCCCGCGTTGACGTCGCACGTCTCGATGATGGGGCCGTTAGGGGTGCCCTCGGCCGAGCACTCGTGGACCTCGTTGCCGATGCAGATCCGCTCGCCCGGCGCGCACTCGGCGCAGCCGAGCGTCGGCGCGCAGACGAGGCCCTGATCGGCGCAGTCGGTCGCGTTGCCATCGCAGTCGACGTAGACGTCGAAGTCGCAGCGGGGACACGTCCCGAGGCCGCTGCTGGCGCTCGAGCCGTTGCTGCCGTTTGCGGCGCTGGCCCCGGTGCCGTCCGGGTCGTTGCCGGCGTCGCACGCGCCCGTCGAGCTCGCCACGCCCGCGCCGAGGAGGATGCAGAGGGCGGCAGAAGCGAAGGGAAGGCTGCGAAAAACCATGCCGGGCTCGTACGCCCGCTGCGGTCGAGCGGCAATTGGAACAGGCGGGCCTGGCGCTGCTTGCGGCGCGGTGCGTCGACGGTGCCGGCGGCGTGTGGCCGCTGTTTCACCCCCGCGGGGCGACGGGGGCGAGGCGAGGCGTGAGGACGAGCTCCAGGTATGGAGCGAGCCGGGTGAAGCCGAGGCGCTCGTAGACGCGTTTTGCGGCTGCGTTGTCGCTGTCGACGTTCAGCCCGACGGCGTCCATCTGGTCTGCCAGCTGGACGAGGAGCGCGCCGCAGGCCCGGGCTGCGAGGCCGCGGCCACGGTGGGCGGCGGCGGTGACCACGTTGCCGAGCGCGGCCACACGGTACCGCCGTGAGAGCACGTGCACGCCCGCGAAGGCGACCAGCTGGCCGCTCGCCCGAACGCCGAAGGCCGCGCCGCAGCCGAGCACCCGTGGATGAAAGAAGTGCCCGGGGTACTCGGCGTCGAGGAGCTCGCGCACCTCGGCAGCATCGCCGGGCCCGAGCGGCTCGGCGCCGCCGTGGTCGACGTCGATGGCGGCTCGCCGGTCCACCCAGA
>CALKVR010000187.1 GCA_938004815.1 uncultured Polyangiaceae bacterium
GGCGAGACCAGCGGCGCTTCGCTCGCAGCCGTCACCGACTCGCCGATCTGCTGCTCGAAGAGGGCGATCGACGGGTGATCGGGCGCGACGGCGTCGAGCTTGGCGAACCAGCCGCGCGCGCGCATGAGGTTGCCGAGCTGCCGCCACGCGACGAGCCCGGACTGCGCGATGGCGAACGGCGACGGGTTCGATGAGCCGGCGGCCTTCTCGGCGATGCCGAGGACGCGGTCCCAGTTTTCGTCGCGCCCGCCCCACAGGTCGCGCAAGAAGCTCAACGCGGCGTCGAGGTGCGGATCGTTCGAGAGCGCGTCCTCGAGGAACTTGGCGCCGACCTCCAGGTTCTGGCGCCGGGTGGCCCAGCGCGCGCCGAACCGGAAAGCGGCGACCGCGCGGCCGCGCGCGGTCAAGCTGTCGAGGTAGGCCGCCTGCATCTGCTCGAGCTGCGCCGGCTGATCTCCGGCGAGTAAACCCTCGAAGAGGGCCGCCGC
Source organism: uncultured Polyangiaceae bacterium (assembly GCA_938004815.1). Taxonomy (GTDB): domain Bacteria; phylum Myxococcota_A; class Polyangia; order Polyangiales; family Polyangiaceae; genus Xiheicaenibacterium. Next base: position 489 of record CALKVR010000187.1, read on the forward strand.
TTGTCGGTCGAGCGGGTCTGCGTCGTACGCCTTGCCGAAGAGGCTGGTCGTCTCGTCGGCGCCGAACCTGCGCGCGACGCGCGCCGCTCGCAGGTAGGTGCGGCACGCCTCGGCGCCGTCTTGGCCCTGCGCCTGGCCAACCAGCTCACCCACGTGGGCCTGCCACGACGTCTCGTCGATCTGGGCGTCGGCGAGCCCGGCGCGAGCCTCGTCGCTCTGGCCGTTCGAGACGCCGAGCGCGCGGGCATACGTCGCGGTCGAGCGCTCGAAGTCGCCGGCGTCGAAGAGCACGTCACCGAGCTCGATGAGCAGCGCCACACCCTCGGGCCCCTCGTTGACGGTCCGAAGCTCGATATCGAGGAGCTTCTGCACCATCGGCGTCTTGCCGAGCTCCCAGTAGATGCCGCGCGCGCGCTCGAGCGCCTCGACCAAGGTCGGGCTCAACTTGTACGCGTCCTGGAAATGCTTGAGCGCCTTGACGCCCTGGAGGAACCGCTCGTCGAGGACGCGACCGAGGCGGAGGTGATGCGCCGCCTTGATGGAGGCGTCACTTTCGGAGGCGATCGCTTTCTCGAGCTCCTCCGCGAGCGTGTGCCAATCGTGTACGGATTCGAGAAGACTCAGCCGCTGCGCTAGATCCATGTTTCCTCGGCCCTCGACCCGGAGAGCGTCACACGAGAAGGGAGAGACTGAGCCCGCGGCGGCGCGGGCGCCGCGCTCCGATGGGAGCGCGGCCGAGCAACACGTCGGAAGGGTCTACTGCAGGGTGCCGCCCAGCGCGACGACGCGCGTCTTGGCGACTTCACACTCGTTCACGAAGTCTTTCGCTTTCGCTCCGCGGCACGCGCGAAGGTAGAAGCCCTTGAGCAGCTCCTTGGCCTCTTGCGTGCGGTTGAGCTCGGCGTAGACGCCACCCAGGCTGTACAGGATGAGGATCGCCTCGGGGCCCTCGCCCGTCGGGATGGCCTTTGCCGCTTCGAGCTCGGACGCCGCGGCCTGCATGTCGCCACGGTCCATCAAGACCTCGGCCATGCGCACGTGGATACCCCAGAGGAGTTTGTCGTTCGGCGCGGCCTGCGCCTTCGCTTCTTTGAGGACGGCCTCGGCCTCTTTCACGTAGTTGAGAGCGAGGTAGAGGTCGGCGAGCGGCGCGTAGTAGCGGAGCTCTTTCGGATCGTGCTCGATCGCCTTCGTGTAGTACTCGAGCGATTTTTGCTCGTCGTCCGTCCACAGGTAGACGTTGCCGAGCTGGTGGTAGCAATCGGCGTAGTTCGCATCGACCTCGATGCACTTGAGGTACGGCGCCTTGGCGTCCTCGTACTTGGACTTGTCCTTCTTCGCCTGCTGCTCGATCGCGTACCCGCGCTCGGCGAAGTACGTGGCCCACGTGCCGTCGTCCTTCGACTTTTCGTCGGCGGCGATCGCGTTCGAGAGCGCTTCGGCCATCTTCGGCCAGTCTTCCTTTTCGCGGTAGACGGCCGAGAGCTTGTACCAAATGTGGTGGTTGTTCGGATCGAGGCGTGTCGCCTCCTCGAGCTTCGCGATCGCCCCCTCACGGTCCGCTTTGCGAATCTTGTCGGCCTCGTTGGCGCGGAGGATGGCGTCCTGGCGGTTGCGGTTGCAGCCCACGAGCAGGGTCGTGGCAACGAGCACAGGCAGGAGGAGCTTCGAAAGTGTCATCGAGGTCCACTCTCTCTTCGCGCCGAGTTGAGGCGCATGGACGGGATTGGCTTGGTGATGAGATGGGCGACGGCACGCTCGGCCCCAACGACACGGACGAGCGACCCGAGCTGCCCCCCGGAGGGGTGCGACTCGGTAACTACAGGTTTAAGAGCCACGCGGAAGCCCGAGTAAGCCCGGCGAGAATAGGAGGCTTCGCCCAGCCAAGTCCAGCGTTGTGCAGCCAGGATGCAGAACGCACAAAACGCCGAGCGCCCGAGTCGTTGGAACGACTCGGGCGCCAGCCTCGCTCGACCCGCGGGTCGAGCCACCTACCAAGACGGCCTCAGCCGCCAGGCGCGAACATGATCGGGTAGCTGACCTTGACGACGCCGCCCTCGGGCTGCGGGAACGAGAGGCCGTAGAAGGCCTTGGTCACGCACCCGACGACCCCGGAGTCCGGAAGGTCACCACCGCCGCTCACGCTACCGACGGACCCGTCACGACCGATGACGAAGCTGACGGAGACACGCCCGGTGAGGTTCGGGTTGTTGCGGAGACCGTTCTCGTAGCAGAGCCGGAACCGGCCGAAGTTCTGGCGAACGATACGCTGGATGACCTCGGGCGGGAGACGACCGCTCACGCTCGTGGCACCCATGCGAACCGACGGCGGCTTGGTCCGGTGCGACCCGCCGAGGCGGCCCGAGCCGGAGCCGAAGCCCTGCCCGGTGCCGGTGCCGGCGCCGTGCCCGAGCGTACCGATCGAGCCGAGGCCGATACCCTCGCCGCGACCGCCGCCACCCTCACCGATGCCGGAGAGGCCGAGGCCGCCGGCGCCGAAGGAGTCACCGATCGAGTCGCCCCACATGTTGCCGCGGGCCGACAGCGAGTCGGTGCCGAGCGAGTCATCGCGACCCCACGGCGCGGTCGGCGCGTCGGGATCACCACCGGCGCCGGAGTTGAGCAGACCGATCATGCCGAACTCCATCGCGTCGCGCAGAGCAGCCTGGCGCGCGATGTGCGGGTCCGGGTTGTCGGCCGGGCCCTTGACGCCGTAGCGCATCCCGGTCGCCTTGGTGTTGGGGTTACCCATCGAGCCTTCTTCGCCCTTGGCGCGGGTACCCGTTCCACCCTCCTTGTTGTCGGCGTTCTCTTCTTGAACGACCTCGGTCTCCTTCTCCTCTTGCTCCTTCTCGGCGGCAGCCTGGAGCATCTGCGCCAGGAGCTTCGCCTGATCGGAGTCCATGTCGCCCTCGTCGGTGCCCGAGAGGGACGGCATGAAGAAGAACATCGCCGCGAGCAGACCGCCGTGGACGATGGTCGACAGACCCCAGAACGCGAGCGGCGCGCCCTCGATCTTCATGTGGCCGGCAACGACGCGGCCTGCGTTCACGGTCTGCACCTGGAAGGTCAGTCCGTTGTCGAGGATGATGCGCGCCTTGCCACCGCTCGGGAGCGGCATCTGGTGTGCGCCCGAAAGCTCTGCGCAGGGCTGCGTGCGGCCGCTGGCCACCGCATCCTGGAGCGACATCGTCTGGCCACCGATCTCGATCGTGCCGGTCGCGCGGGGCAGCAGCACCACGTTGACCGAGTTGGAGTCGGCGAGGACGATCGGCGCCCGCGTGGTGCCGAGCTTCTCCGCCGGGACGAAGTAGTCGCAACCGACGTTTCGACCCTCTTCTTCACCCACGTAGAACGAGCGCGGCGGTGTCAGATGGGCGACGTGAAGAATCGACTGATCCCACATCACCATGACCTCGACGCTCGTCGCAGCGCTCTCGACCTCTTCGGTCGGGACGGGCGGCGCGGCCTTGATCATCTGGTAGGTGTAGGTGCCCTCGGGGGCATCGGCGGGGACCTCATCGACCGTCGCCTGCGCGAAGGGGCTCGCCACCTCACCGAAGGGGCTCGCCGCCGCCGCGAACGGGTTGGCCGCCCCCATCCCCCCAGCCGGCGCTCCGAAGGGGTTCGCGTCGCCGAAGGGGCTCGACGCAGGAGCCGTTTGGGCCGGCGCGCCGAAGGGGTTCGCGCCGCCGAACGGGGCAGCTGCCGCGGGCGCGGCCTGCTGCATCGGAGGCTGGGAGGCAGGGGCCGCCGCGGCGACCGCGACGGGCTCGGCGCGCTCGAGGACGATCTTCGTCCCGCCGATCTGGATCTGATCGCCGACGCCGATCTTGCATTTGTTGACGCGCGCGCCGTTGACGAGCGTGCCCGGCTCGTTGCCGAGATCGATCAGCGTGATGTCGTCGGGGCTCGCGACCTCGATGACCGCGTGCATGCGCGAAGCGAGCTCGTCCTCTACACGGAGGTGGCTCTTCGCGTCCTTGCCGACTTTGACGATGTCTTGCGTCACCGTCTCGCGGCGGATCAGCGAATCGTTCTGATAGAGGCCGAACGTGAGCGCGGTCTTCTGCTTGCCTTCCATCTTCCTAGCCTTCCCTGACTGGAGTCACTTGTGAGTCTGGACTCCGCCAGGTCCTGAGTGGCCCTGTCGCGTATGCGAGCGCCTTCTCGTTCCGCTCTCGAACGGGCCAGACAGAAGCCTGGGCCCGCTCGAAAGGTTCGGAAGGAGCTCGCGAGTCCGTGTGCCTTAGAGGTTCTCGACCGACTTGAGCATCTCCGGGACGAACGAGGTGCGCGGCCTGATGAGGGTCGTACGCACCGGGCCGGGCCGGACGCGGATCGTCGCATCGTTGGGGCCGAAGCCACCCGCGTTGAGCGGATCGTCCGAGAACTCGTACCCGTAGCCGCCGTCTTGATCGGACGATTTGACGTCCTGAGCGAAAGCTACCGATGTCGAGAGGACGCCTGCGCCCACGATGAGCGCTGCGAGAACCGCTTTGTGGGTCGACTTCTTCATAACCAACCTCCAGGAGACCAGGTCTCCGCGTTTCCAGTGAGATTGTACGGTCCGGTGACGAGCTTCGTCAACGAAACCGAAAAACGTCCAACACATCCACGGCTGTCGACCCAACGAAGGAGCAGACAGCCGGTCGGGCCAAAAGTTCCATCAAAAACCAGGCAACGAACGATCAGCTACTTCTGGTCGTCGGCCCCGGCGCCCGCCTCTTCCATGGCGGCCCGGTTCTTGGCCTCTTCTTCCATCTTCTTCTGCTCGGCCGCGGACTGCTTGTTGAACTCGATGATCTCCTTGATGTCGAAGATCCGCCCGCGCTTGCACGCCTTGTCCTTCTTGGCCCGGGCGCCCAGGCAATCCTTGTCGGCCTTGGTC
>CALKVR010000188.1 GCA_938004815.1 uncultured Polyangiaceae bacterium
CGATGAAGACGCGCCGGCGCCCGCGAGGGTCTTGCCGGATGGGCTCGAGCAGCTGCTCGGCGAGCGAGTCCATCATGTGCTCGAGGGGCGGGTGCCAATCGATCTCGATGAGCCCGTCGTCGATGTATGGCTGTAGATCGATCCCGAGCTTGCGAGACTTTGCGATGAGGCGCGGCGGCGGCTCGAAGAAGCCGAAGTACGTCCCCGGCTCGCCCGACCGCGCCCCGTCCAAGAGGAAGCTCAGCCCGAGGATGGTCTTGCCGGTGCCCGGTGAACCGAGGAGGGCGGTGGTCGACCCCGAAGGCAGCCCGCCCCCGATCATTTGATCGAGGCTCGGGATCCCGAACGGCATTCGCTTGCGCATCTCGGTGGCGTGTCCGGACGGCTTCTCGAACTGAATCTCCGTGCGCGGATGAACCACGATGCCCGAGGCATCGATCGCGACCTCGTGGCGGCCGCGCAGGTAGTCGCTACCGCGAAACTTGTGGACGGTGAGCTCACGCACCGCGCGCGGCCCGATCAGGCTGTCCGAGAGCTCGACCACGCCGTCTACGAGCGCGTTCTCGTCGTGAGCACGGTCACGCAGGTTGGAGAGGAGAAAGACGGTAGCGTCGGTCATCGTCGCCAACCCCTGGAGCTCGTGCACGAACTCGCGGTACGCCTGATGACCGGTCGCCGCTTGCTCGACGCTCTCGAGGCCGTCGACGACGAGGACCCCCGCGTGGTGCGCGCGGAGGGTCTTGCGGAGGAGCTGCAACAGCCCGGTGAGGCCCTGCGACTGTAAGGCCGGGTACCCGCTGACATAGACCATGCGCTGCGGGACGAGCGCCTCGTCGAAGAACCGCATCGCGCGGAGGTGGCTGATCATCTTGGCGTGCGACTCGACGAGGAGGGTGACGTAAACACACCGCATGTCTGCCTGGAGGCGCATCGCGTTGAAGCAGATCTGGTTGGCGAGGATCGTCTTGCCGCTGCCGGGCGGGCCCTGCACCGCGTAGGTGCCGGCGCGCAAGAAGCCACCGTGCAAGATGTAGTCGAGACGTGGAATCGCCGTCTCGATCCGTCGCGGGCCACCGTCATCCACCTGCGTCATCACCGCCGCTCCTCTCTGAGCTCACGATCGGCAGACGCACGACGACGCACGCGCCCGGCCGTGGCCCCTCCTCGATGCTCACGGCTCCGCCATGACCCTCGACGATTTGACGAACGATATAGAGGCCGAGCCCGAGGCTCTGCTTGGTGGCGCGGCTCGCGACGCGCTCGAAGCGCTCGAAGACGCGCATGCGATTCTCGGGCGCGATGCCCGGGCCGTCGTCGTCGACCTGCAGAACCGCCGATGCTCCGTCGCGCCGCAGCGACACGTCGACCCTGCCGGGCGCCGCGTACTTGATCGCGTTGCCGACCAAGTTCTGCACCACCTGCTCGATTCGTACGCGGTCCCACTGCCCGTCGATCGGCTCGCATCGCGAGAAAGACAGCTCGACCTCGGCGCCGAGCGCCGTCTCGTGGAGCACGCTCACGGCGTCGGCGACGATCGCGCACAAGTCGCATCGTTCACGCTCGAGCTCGAACTGATTGGTCTGGATTCGCGTGACGTCGAGCAGGTTCTGCACCAGGTTCGTGAGCCGGTCGCTCTGTCGTCGTACGGTACGGATGAGCTTCTCGAAGTCGGCCGGGACGGTCGCCGCTCCGATCCGTGAGAGGAGACTGTGGGTGGCGAGCGACAGCACGTTCAGCGGCGACCGGAGCTCGTGGGCCGCAACCGAGAGGAAGTCGTCGCGCGCCGCGAGCGCCTCTTCCAGGCTCGCCGCGTGATCGATGAGACGGCTCACGTCGGTGATGGTCATCGCGGCCAGGCGACCGCCACGCGCCTCGAAGACCTCGACCCCCACCAGGATCGACACGTCGGCGTCATCGAAGCGCGCGGTGAGAAATCGAGGCGCAAGCCGTCGGCCCGACGCGACGTGGCTTGCGGGTCGCTCGTCGGGGGGCAGGGCGCGTCCGCTCGCGTCCTTCAGCGGCGTGCCGCCAGCCGGGTCGGCGATGCCCTGCATCCTCCGAGAGCCCTCGGTAGCGAAGAGAACACGGGGACGCTCGTCGGTCGACAGGATGAACAGAGCCGGGGCGGCGAGATCGGCGGCGAGATCGAGCGTCGACATCGGATCGTGATGTCGCCAAAGCAACCAACGTTCCCACGCGTATCTGCCGCAGGTGGCGAGCCGCGTCTGCGCGCCCGCGCACACCCTGCGCTCTTGCGCTCTACGCCGCGATCCAGCTCACGCGAGCGGGGCTGCGAAGACCCAGCCCGACGCGACCGCCTCGTCGACGGCGGCGACCGCGCGGGCGAGCCGCCCTTCTCGGCCGCCGCGCAGCCATCGCCAGCGCCGCCCCGACGACGAGAGCCGATCGACGAAGCGATCTGTCATCCAGCTGCGCAGGTGCTCGCCGTCTCGTAGCCCGTCCTGCACGAACGGGACGTCGTCGGGGTGCGTCAGCAGGTACAGGTGGTGCGGCGCCGGCTCGCCCAGGGCGTCGACCTCGGCGGCGCGCTCGGCGCGGTAGCGCTCGTGCCAGATGCCCGTCGCGAACGCGTCGGTGTCGCAGACGATGACGGGTCCGCCGCGCCTCGCCGCGTCCGCCTCTCGTTCTCCCTGGAGCCGAGCGATGTGCACGAAGTCGCGCGTCTCCCAGACCAGTGCATCGATGTCTCCGCTCGGCCCGAGCGCGGTGACCTTCGCTTCAGTGATCTCGCGCCCCACCTCCGCCACCCACTCCGTCGCGACCCAGACGCCGCCGCGGTCGCGCAGCGCGGCGGCGAGCGCTGCCGCCAGCGTCGTCTTGCCGGTCGACTCCGCCCCCACGAAGACCACGCGCAGGGCGAGGTGCTCACGCACGCACGGCGCCAGCATCGCCCAGGCCGCTACCGGGTCGGCGCGTGCCGCGGTGCCAGAGATGGGATTGGCTACGCGCGCGAGATCCACGAGGACGTGCCGAGCGCCGAGACGGCGAGCGAGCTCGTCACCGTAGGGCTCCGACGTGAACACCGCATCGACCGCCTCGCTCGATACGGTACGAGCAGCCTGGAGCATCAGGTCGACGTGGCCTCGCCATATCGTGTCCGACTCGTAGTCGATGGGCAGGTCATCGCGAATGCCTACGACCGTGACGCCGGCATCGCGCGCGTGCACCTCGCGCATCCACCCGACGCGAAGCTCGAGCGGGATGCTCTCTACGCTCGCCGCCATCACCACGACCGTGAGCCGCTCGCAACGCTCCGCCGCGTAGCGCACGAGGTGGTGGTGGCCCGCATGCGGCGGATAGAACTTGCCGATGACGAGGCCGTGCGAGGCGCGCACGCTCACGACGCCTCTCTCGCGAGCAGGTCGCGTCGCCACGCGCGAAGGCCCACTACGCAGATGATGCCGAAGACCACGTAGAGCGCCGCCGTCGGATACAGCGCACGGCTGACGTAGAGGGGCACGCTGATCACGTCGACCGCGATCCAGATCCACCACGACTCGAGCACCTTCTCGGCCTGGCCCCACGTCGCCGCCAAGCTCAACGTCAGCACGCTCGCGTCGGCGATCGGGGCGGGCGAATCGGTGCGGAGCGCGAGCCAGCCCGCGATCAAGGCCGTCGACACTCCGACCAGGGCCCCGAGAACCTTCCACTCGGCGGCCCGCGTCCGACGGACCGGCCGCGACGACGGCTCACCATGGCGCCGAGCCCAGCGCCACCAGCCGTAGCAGCCCAGCACGAAGAAGATGATCTGCAGGGCGCTGTCTCCGTAGAGCTTCGCGCGAAAGAACAGGAGCCCCCAGAACACATTGTTCAGCAGGCCGAGCGGCCAGTTCCAGATGCTCTGCCGCGCGACGAGGGCGACGCAGGCCGCGCCCGTCACGTCGCCGAGCACCTCCGACCACGACACGGCCGCCCCGAAGAGGACGAAGGCAGCACTGTCGAGCCAGGCGAGGATCGAGGTCATGAGCCGGCGGGTCGCGCCTCCTACGTTCTAACGCATGCGGATTGCTGATACCAAGAGCCTAGGCCCCCGGCACGACGAGTGCACGACCCATGAAACAACACCGTCATTCTCAGCTGAGCCGCGCGCCGACGAACCCGAAGCGGGGCTCCGCGCCTGCGCCGTTCGACGTCGCGGATCTCTACCGCGGCTCGCTCGGCGACGCGGGCATCGAGGCGCCCGCGACCCTGCCGCTCGACGAGAAGCTGCGCCAGGCCTACTTCTGGATCGTCAACCACGCGATCATCAGCCCGTTCTACGACATCGAGCTGCTCGACGCGCCGCCGCCCACGTTCCAGGTCGGCCAGCACAAGGTCCGGGTCGTGTTGCCGACCGCGCAGAGCTACTCGAGCTACGTGCTCATGCCGCTCCTCAACCTGGCTGCGCGGCGGCGTTGCCTCCTCGTCGGCGGACCCGGGCGCGGCAAGACGGTGATCGCTACGCTCATCGGCCTGCTCGCCGGCTACACGCACCGGGAGATGAAGCAGGGCATCCAGCACGGGCAGCCGCAGATGACCATCGCGGATCTCCTCGGCAACCCGCTCCCGTCGAGCCTGGTCAGCGCCACCAGCATGGACGAGATTCGCATCGCGTGGCGCAAGTGGCTCGGCATGCGCGTCAAGGTCATCGACGAGTACAACCGCATCCCCACGCGGACGCAGTCGGCTCTCCTCACGGTCATGGCTGACGAGTACGCCGAGCTCTACGATCAGGTGTACGAGTGCCCGCCGGCGGCCTGGTACCTCACCGCCAACGACGACGCGGGGGGCGGCACCTACCAGGTCATCGAGGCGCTGCGCGACCGCATCGACGTGGTCGTCAAGGCGCTTCACTTCAACACCCGCTTCTTGGGTGAGCTCCTCGAGCGCGTGGAGTCGGGCCTGCGCCCCGAAGACGCCGTACCTCCCGAGATCGTCTTCACGCCCGAGGAGCTCGACCGCATGGAGAGGGAGATCCGCCTCGTCACGCTGCCCGCTCCGCTCCTCCGTCGAATGGAGTTCTTCGCCGCGCAGTTCGAGCTCTTCGAGCCGGGCGGCCGCACCCTCGAGTACCTGACCAAGGACACGGTGAAGCTCGCCGCGATCCCGTTCGAGAGCTTCGGGCGCCGCGCCGACCTCGAGGATCTGGGTGCGCAGACACGCAACGGGCTCTCGGTCCGCGCGCTCATGACGTGCCTCGTGTTCGCCAAGGCCCTGGCCTGGTTCCGTGGCAACCTCGAAGTCTCGTTCGACGACGTTCGGCAGATCTTGCCGTTCGTGCTCCACGACAAGCTGGTGCAAGAGAGGAACGCGGCGTTCTTCGAATCGGCCGAGAGCGCCCCCTACCGGTCCGATCTGGTCGGCTGGATCCGCGTGCTCTTCGACCGCGCCTGCCAAGAGTACGATCGACTCGGGCGCGACACCTCCGACCCGGTGCGCGCAGCGCTCGATCTCTTCGACCAAGGCCTCGAGGGGCTCGACGAGGCCACCGTCGACGGGCGCCTCGCCTCTCTCGAGCAGCAGCTGCGCACGATCGAGAAAGGGGCCAAGCTCTACGGTCACCTCTACGACGACGTGCTCGCGGTGAAGTACCTGCACCAGCGCTACACCAACTACCGGGCCTGGCTGCGCGCGAGGGCCGGGTCGGCGTGACCGGGCGCTTCACGAGGCTCGCCGCCAGCCGGCGCGAGGAGCTCAACGCGCGTTTCGTTCGACTCGGACGCGGCGTCGACGGCGCGGCGATGCTCTCGTTCTTGCGCGACGTGGCCGCGCCCATCCTCGACGATTGGGAGGGCGAGGAGGCGGATGCCGTCTTGTCGGCCCTGTTCGAGCTCGGCATCGCCGGTCTCCGGAGCGGCCTCTTGGGATCGGGCGCCCGCTCTCCGCTCGGGCAGGTGCTCGTGCGCCACCGCGCGTCGCTCCGCCCTCACCTGGCGGCGGAGCCGGCGCTCGTTCTGAGAGCGCTCGGCAATGGCGCGGAGCGCGTCGAGCGGGAGCTGGGCCCGGACAGCGCGGCGCGGTGGCTCGAGGTCGTGGCGAGCCGCGCCGCGACGTGCCCCGACCGAGCCGCGCTCTTGGATCTCGGGCTCGTCGTAGCCTGGACGCTCGGTCTCGCGGAGGCGCGTGAGCGCGCCCTCGAGCGAGCGCAGAGGTTGTCGCCTGCCCTTCGCGAGGAGCTGCTCGGGGGAGCCACCCTCGACGCGAGCTGGGAGCACCGCTTCGCGCCGCCGGGCGCCCGCGCCGAGCTCGGGCCGTTGTGGCTCCTCGGGTGGACGGGCGGCTTCGTAGGATTTGGTGGTCCTTTCCGGCGACCGCCGCGCGCGTGCGTCGTCGCCGACCGCGTCGTCTGCACCGACTTCGAGGCGACGTACGAGCTATGCGCCGACGTGTACGGCTCGCGGCTTCGCGCCGCGGCCTGGGCGCACGAGGCGGCCTGCGCGGGCGGCGCGTCCGGTGGCGCGTCTCTCGATCCACGGGGGACGCTGCGCTGGGGCGGGCTCGATCTCTCGCACCCCGAGCTCCGCGGCGCGACGAGCGCGGCCGCCGCGCGCGGGCTCGTGGGCGTAACGCTCGCCTCCAGCCATCGCGTCTTCGTCGTCGGCCGTTGGGGGAAACAGGCGTGAACGCAGCCGCGATCGCCGCCGCAGAGGCTGCGTTCCGAGACGCTTGGCCACGAGCGCGCGTCGCGTTCAGCCCTTACACGCGGCTGGCCGAGCCAATCCTGTGCCGAACCGAGGAGGAAGAAAAGACCGAGGGCCTGGAGGGCTCCTTCGCGATGATCCGCATGAGGGACGAGCGCATCGTGATCGGCCTCCGATTGGTCGCCGCGCGTGGCCTCACCGCTCACGCGCACGCCATCCTCGCGCACGAGGTCGGTCACTACGTGCACGCGCCGGGCACGCTGCGCGAGCATGTTCGGCTCCACGACCGCATTCGACGGACGCTGGCGGCCGGATTGAGGTCACACGCCGGCCTCGTCGCCAATCTCTACACGGACCTTCTGCTGAACGACCGCCTCCAGCGCTCGAAGATGGCGGACATCGCGGCCGTCTACCGGGCGCTCCGTGAGGGGGGCGACGCGAGCCTCTTGTGGAGCGTCTACATGCGCGCCTACGAGCGGCTGTGGCTGTTGCCGCCCGGCGCGTTGAGCCCGCCGCTCGCCCCAGAGGGCGAGGCCGACGCCGACCTCGTCGCGCGCATCGTTCGCCATTTTCGCGACGCATGGCTCGACGGCGCGGCGTCTTTCACTTTGCTGGTCGAACCGTACCTCGAGGCGCTCCCGACCGACCGCGCCGTCGTCCCCCCGTGGATGGACACCGCGGGGACATCGATCGGCGACGGCGTGCCCGACGGTTTGATCGAGGACGACTTCGATCCGGCCGAGACGCCGCACCCAGCCCTCGATCCACGGCTCGGCAACGGCGAGGCGCCGAGCGACGACGAAGCGGCGGGCGCCCTCGATCACGCGACCGGTCCGCACGGTCGCGCGATCCGTGGCGACGGCCGCCCCGACCGGCGAAAGGTCGTGCGCGGCCCGGCCGAATGGCTCGATCTGATGCGCGCCGTCGGGGTCAAACGCGACGCCTCCGAGCTCGTCGTACGCTACTACCGCGAGCTCGCGATGCCACACGTCCTGCCGTTCCCGACCGAGAAGCTCGAACGCGCCGGCGAGCCGCTCCCGGAGGGGCTCGAGCCATGGGAGCCCGGGAGCCCGCTCGATCGCGTCGATTGGTTCGAGACGCTGGGCCGCGGCCCCGTCGTCATTCCCGGTGTCACGATGGTCGAACGAATGGAGGGCACGACGACGGGAGGCGAGCCGGAGCGCAGGCCGCCCGATCTCTACGTGGGGATCGATTGCTCGGGCTCGATGGCCAACCCCGCCGCGTCTCTCTCGTACCCGGTCGTCGCGGGCGTCGTGCTCACGCTGAGCGCGCTCCGCGCCGGGGCCCGCGTCATGGCGTGCCTCTCCGGTGAATGGCACGGCAAGGGCCGCTTCACCGAGACCGACGGCTTCAGCGGGAGCGAGCGCGCCATCCTCGGGGTCTTGACCGGCTACCTCGGGACCGGCGCGTCGTTCGGCCTTCCTCGGTTGGCAAAGACCTTCGCCCTCGCGCCAAAGCGCGCGCGCCCTGCACACATCCTCGTCGTGAGCGACTCGGATCTCTTCGGCGAGATAGACGGAACGAAAGACGGCTGGGATATTTTGCGGCGCGCCGTAGAGAACGCCGGCGCCGGCGGCAGCGCCGTCTTGCGGCTGGCTCAGGTCGGCCACTACGCGGGCCACCTCCAGAAGCTCCGCGATGCCGGCGTCACGCCCTACCTCGTCGCGAGCGAAGAGGAGCTCGTGGCCTTTGCGCGGGCGTTCTCCCGCCGTACCTTCGGCCAATCGTGATGCCCGACGTCGAGCGTTTGAAGGACCGCCTCGCCTCCACCCCGGCCGTGTTCCGGCTCGCGGATGGCGGGCGCGACATCGCGCTCTACGCGGTCGTCGCGGACCTCTTCCGTGATCGGTCGACACGGCCGCTCGAGCCCGCGGAGCTCGCCGCCTTCGGGCTCGAAGGGTCCGCGGGTGCGCGACAGCCGCACCTCGAGCTGGTCGCGATCGCCAGCTGGCTGCTGCATGATCGTGCGTTCCAGGGCGCGGACGCGAGCGCGCTCCTTCGCTTGCTGGTGAACCGGCTCGCCGCGCTCGCAGACCACGTCAGGCCGCACCTCTTCATCGAGGACGGCGAGCGTCGCGAGGAGCTCGTCCGCACCTGTCTGACCGAGCTCGGACTCGTGCCGGAGGGCGAGACGAAGGAGGTCGCAGAAGACCGCCTCGCGTCGCTCGACTCGATCAAACAGAGCGCGCTCCTGCTCGCCGCACGCGCTCGCGAGCAGAAGCGAGCCGAGCGCCGCGCGGAGCTGGAGCGCATCCGACGGCAAGAAGAAGAAGAGCGCAGGCAAGCCGCCCGGACGACCTTCGAAGACTGACGATGAGCCCCATCCCCGAAGCCTGGAGGGCGCGAGCGCCCGCGATGAGCCAACGCGCTTGGGAGGGCCTCGAGCGCGTCCTGCAGCACGTCGACGCGCCCCGGTACAACCGGACGATGGGCGATCGCGTCGGTGACGCGGAGCTCGATGCGCTCGCTCGGTTCCGCCGTGCGCTCGCCGAGCGCGAGCTCGAGTGGGCGGCGGCACCGTCAGCCGCGATCGCGAGCTTCGTGGAGGGCCTCCGCGGGCGCCTCTACCTGCTCGATGAGCTACCCGCCGGGTTCGACGTCGCACGTGACTTCGAATCGCTCCCGACGACCGATCGCGACGCGATCGCGAAGCGCCTCGAAGATCTCGTCCCTCACGACGAGCCTCTCGAAGACGCCATCGTCTATTCGACGTCGGCGACCACGGGTCACGCCGTGATCGTTCCGAGCCGCCCGTCTGCGATGGTGCAGAACCTGGCGCATCTCGAGCGGCTCGCCGCGCTCCACGGCGTGACGCTCGAGCCACGCGAGGGCGAGCCGTTTGCGTTGAACGCCACGGTGCAGCGCCACACCTACGTCTTCGCCACGACGATGAGCGGCTGGTCTGGCGCCGTCTTCACCAAGGTGAACCTGGAGCCGCACGACTGGGCCGGCGGCGACGCCTCGCGCGACCGGTTCCTCGGCGAGCTCGCGCCCGCGTTCCTCGCGTCCGAGCCGGTGACGCTGGCGACCGCCCTCGAGCGCGAGCTACCGCTGAAGCCGCGCGTCGTCGTCTCCAGCGCGGTGAGCCTGCGCGGCGCGCTCGGCGCACGTCTCCACGAGGCCTGGGGCTCCGCGGTGGTCGACCTCTACTCCACGACGGAGACCGGCCCCATCGCCGCGAGCGTGCCGGGGGTCGAGGGCCACGTCGTGCTCGTCCCCGACCTCTTCGTCGAGGTGCTGGGGCCCTCGGGCGAGCGCCTCGCAGACGGCGAGCGCGGGGAGATCACCGTCACCGGCGGGCGAAACCCGCTGCTTCCGCTCGTGCGCTATAGGACCGGCGACCATGGGCGCCTCGCGACCACGGTCCTCCCCGACGGGAGGCGAGCTCGCGTCATCCTCGACCTCGAGGGCCGGTCGCCAATCTCGTTCGTCGCGGGCGACGGCGGGCGCGTCGGCTCGGTCGACATCGCGAGACGAATTCGCCCCATTGCACCGTTCGTCCAGCACGCGCTGTGGCAACGCGCGGACGGCGCTGTCGAGCTCCGCTTGCGCCCGCTCTCGGGCGTACCACTGCCGCGAGACGACTTCGATCACGCCCTTCGAGAGCTCTTCGGCCAAACCGCAACGATCGAGATCGTCATCGACCCCGACCTGGGCCGCTCCGGCGGCAAGGTGATCGCCTGGCGAAGCGACAGAGCCCCCCAGCGCTCATGACCAGCTCGGTGGGTCTCTTGTGGGTGACGATGACCGCGCTCGTGGCGGCGCTCCTCTGGGTCCTCGCGACCGAGCGCCGCGGCGAGTGGATCCTCAAGCCGGCTGCGTCGGCCACCTTCATCGTGACCGCGCTCGTCGCCGGAGGCCTCGGCTCCACCGTCGGGCGGATCCTCGTCGTCGGGCTCGTCCTGGCGGCGGTCGGGGACGTCTTGCTCATCCCAAAACGCAAGGCGACGTTCCTCGCCGGCCTCGTTGCTTTCCTCTTGGGTCACGTCGCCTACGCCGTCGCGTTCGTCGTGCGCGGCGTCGACGTGCCGGCAACCGCGGCCGCCGCCGTCGTGCTGGCCATGGCCGCCGCACCCATCCTGCGGTGGCTGTGGCCTCACGTCGAGCGTCCGATGCGCATGCCCGTCATCGCGTACATCGCCGTCATCACGGCCATGGTCGCGGTCGGGGCAGGCACCGCCCGGCAAGGCGGGGCGTGGCTCCTCTTGCTCGGCGCGTTCGCCTTCTACCTGTCGGACATCGCGGTTGCCCGCGAGCGATTCGTGAAGCGCGGCTTCGTCAACCGAGCCTGGGGCCTCCCCCTCTATTTCTTCGCTCAGATGGTGCTCGCGTCGCAGGCCGGCGCGGTGCCGTAGCGCCGGTCTTCTCGCGGCCCAGTTCGGCGGCGCGCACAACTTCGAGAACTGCGCGAACAACGCGCATTGGCACTTCGACTTCTGATCCGCGCGTCGCGCGCGGATCACGTCCGCTTGTTCTTTTCGTCCCAGAGCATCGGCTCCCAGAGCTCGATCTTGTTGCCGTCGGGATCGACGATCCAGGCAAACTTCCCGTTCTCTTCGAAGTCCGGGCCTTTCAGGATCTCGACGCCCGCGCTTTGGAGCTGGGCGAGGAGCGCTTCGAGATCGTCGACGCGGTAGTTGATCATGAAGCTCGAGGTGCTCGGACTGAACCAGTCGCTGTCCTTCGCCGCGACTGTCCACACCGTCAGCCCACGATCCTCGGCCTTGTCGTCGGGCCACTTCAAGATGGCGCCGCCCCACTCCTCGAGCGCGAGCCCGAGGTGCTTCGCGTACCACGCCGCCAGCGCCTTCTTGTCCGACTTGGCTTTGAAGAAGACGCCTCCGATTCCCGTGACCTTTGCCATGCGCGCACCATGCCGGTGCGGCGTACGGCGTTCAAGGACGGGCGAGGAGACCGACCGCGATTACGCCCCCTGCGCCCTCGAGCCGAGCAGCGACGCCAGCTTGCGTCGCACCAACGTTCGAGCGCGCTCGGATGGCGCCCGCTCGACCCAACCCTCGAGCTTGCGCCGTGAGAACCGTGGGCCGAGCTCGAGCTCGGGCAGCCGGGTGAACCGACGCGAGCGCCCCCCGGAGAGGTAGGCGAAATCAAAGAGGGCTTTCTCGGGGCTCGCCAACCTGATGAGCTCGGGAGTCTCGACGAAGCCGCCGAACAGGCTGGGAGCGATGTGGTGGACCGAATACGTGGCGACCTTGGATCGAATCGTCTGCGACCGGGCGAGCGAAACCACGTAAACGACCTCGGGGATCTGCTCGATCATCCCATGAAGGAACAGCGCCGACTGAAGCGAGACATACGCGTCGAATGGGGCCATCAAGTGTGTGGCCAATCGATTCGGCTCGGGCTCACCGTTCAGCCAATAGAGGCCATGACGCACCTGCACGACGAGCCCAGCCGCCACGAGTCGGCTCAGTGTCTTGCTCGCGGCGAACGTCGACTGTTCGAGCAACGCAGCCGCGTCGGCGGTGCTCACCGCGGGCACCTTCGCTCGGCGGAGCCGAGCGAGCGCTTCGCTCGCGTTCATCCGGCGCCCTCGGCGATGCGCTCGAGGTGTCGGACGACCGTCTCCTGCATGAGAGACCAGGCGTCCCTTTCGGCGTAGGGCGGCGCCAGCTCCGGGTCGAGGTAGGCGACGACCGTCGAGGTGTAGTCATCGAATGAGATCCCAATCGCCCGATCGATGGCGCGCGTGACCAGCGACGGGTCGACGTCGGAGCTGCCGACCATCGCCCCTTCGGGGCGGGACAGGAGCAGGCCGAGATCGAAGACGTCGCGGGGTTGAGGCTCGGTGCGGTCGGCCAGCGCACGAACCTTCTGAACGATCGCCGCGCGCGTCGCGTAGTGAGGCGCGAGAAATGGCGGCAAGCCGCCCGGGAGCAAGACCGAGGGCACGACGGGCTCGAAGGCGGCGCCGTCGATGGCGCCACGCCGCGAGAACTCGATCTTGGTTCGAACGATGGGTCCCCCGATCGTCCGGAGCCCCGCCTTCCACCGTTGCGTGGTCTCGGTCTGCTTGGGCGCCGTTACCTCGACGATCTCGATTCCCTTTGCAAGAAGCGGGCTCTTCACGAGCGGCGACGCGAGGAGGCGGTCGACCTTGTGCTTCAACGTTTGCTTCGCGACGACGACGACGTCGACGTCGATGTCCTCCGAGT
>CALKVR010000189.1 GCA_938004815.1 uncultured Polyangiaceae bacterium
GGGGGGGCTCCTCGGGGGGGCCGGGGTCGGAGGCTGAATCGGGGTCGGCGTCGGACTCCGCGTCATCGGAGTCGGATTCCGAGGCATCGGGGTCGGAGGCGTCGGCGGGGTGCTGGTTGGAGAGGGCGGTGCCGAGCTCCTCCAGGGCGGAGACGAAGAGGCCGACGTCGGCGTCGAGGCGGAAGGCGCGATCGAGCTTTCGCTTGGCGTCGTCCCACGCGGGGCCGAGGGTCTTCGCGTCGATGCCGGCGCCGGCGACGACCTCGACGCGCTTCTCGAACGCGGCGACGTACACGAGCACGCTCGCGTGATCGTCGGCGTCGGCGAGGCCGAGGTCGACGAAGGCCGCCTTCGCCGCGCGCGCCGCGTTCTCGTCGCGCAGCTTGCGCGACGAGAGCAGGCGGCGCAGCGGGACGACGCTCGCCGAGAGGATCGAGCCGAGCACGTACGCAATGCCGAGCTCGAGCGGCAGGAACGTGTAGTCGAAGGGCTCGGGGTGGTAGAGGAACACGCCGAGCAAGAGCAACGCGCAAGCGAGGCCGACCTGCGCGTCGGCGTATCGGTAGTCACCCGAGGCGCGCCGGATCGTCACCACGACCTCGGCGGTCGTGCGCGCCTCGACCGTCGCGACCGCGTCGCGGATGGCCTTCTCGGCTGGTTCGAGGAAGAACGCGTGGGTCCCCAAGGGACGAGCCTCGATCCCGGGCTACCAGCTCGCGATGCGACTCACAAGTCAGCTGCGAGCCTTTCGCGGTGCCGCCGGCTCCTCGATCGCCTCGAACTCGGCGTCGAGGATCTTCTTCTCGTCGATCGGCGGCGCGACCGCGGGCTCGGGGTCGGCGACGCGAACGCGCGGCCGCGCCGCAGGACCGCCGCTGGACGCGACGCGGAACCCGGAGCCGCTCGACCAGCTCGCGGCGTAGACGAAGCCGCGCCCGCCGCCGATCGACCGCGCGAACTCGTAGAACACCTCGCCCTGGTCCCCGATCTCGACGTCGACGTCGTCGGGCCGCTGCTTCGCCATGCGCGTCAGCACAGCGTCGGCGTCCTCGACCGTCATGTCGAGTGCGGTGGCCGCCTCGAACGCTTGCCGGCGCCCGCCGCGGTTGGGCGCGAGCGCGAAGAGCGCCTGCTCGCGGCGGCGCGCGAGCGCCTCGTCGCCCTCGGACTCGAGGCGGCGCTTGCCGTAGCGGGCGAGCAAGAACACCGCGAGCGAGAGCGCGGCGAAGACGCCACCCGTGACGAGCCCGGCCGTCGCGCTGAAGATCGCCACGATGAGCCCGATCACCAGCGAAAAGCCGAGCCCCAACAGGAACAACAACCACCCGAAGGCGTGCACCACCGCGCCGGCCACGTGCGCTGGCTTGCCGGCGTGAGTGAGCGAGGCCCCGGTCAGGACGGTGCGCGGCTGCCCGCACCCCGCACAAAACGCGCGGACGCCCCGGTAAACCAAGGGAGCGTTCCGGCGGCAGAAGGGGCACATGACGCGGCCAACATGGAGCTAGCTCGCTCCCAGCGCAACTCCCCCTCCACGCAGTGGAGGGGGCCGGGGGGAGGAAATCACCGGAAAGCACCTCGCTGGTGGCGAGGCGTCACAGCCCGGGCCCACGTCATTTCATCAGCAGGAAGAGAATCGCAGTCGCCGAAACACCGAAGATTGCGCCGAGAACCGCGGCCATCACGACGACCCGCTGGGGCGGAGGCGGTGCCTCGAGGGCCATCTGCCCGCCGGGCCCGTTTCCGGCCCCCGCGTAGTCGCTCTGGCGGCGGCGGAACTGGCCCTGCATGCGGTCGGACGCACGACGGCCCACGGAGCGGTAGCGCACCGCCTTGATCTCGTTCAGGGTCGCATCGAGCTGGCGGCCCACGTCACCGGCGCCCTGGATGCGCTGGTCACGGTCGCGACGCAGGCACGCATCGACGACCTGGCAGAGCTTGGGGGGTAGGTCGGGCTTGCGCGTGGCGAGCGGATCGACGTCCTGGGTGAGGATCCTCACCATGAGCGCGTTGTAGTTCGGCGCCTCGTGCGGCAGCGTGCCCGAGAGCGCCTCGTACATCACGACGCCCAGCGACCACACGTCGGCGCGGCCGTCCAAGTCTTCACGCCCCGACGCCTGCTCGGGCGCCATGTACGCGGGCGAGCCGACCACGGTGCCGGTGCGCGTCAGCGTGAAGTTGTTGTTCGTCTCGAAGATCTTGCTGATCCCGAAGTCGAGGATCTTGGCGATGACGTGACCCTCGGGGTCGCGGTGCAAAAAGATGTTCGCGGGCTTGAGGTCGCGGTGGATGATCCCCTGCCCGTGCGCCAGATCGAGCGCCTTGGCGACGGAGATGAATATCTCGCACGCCGCTTCGGGGTCGATCATCCCGTCGCGGGCGAGCCGCGCGTCCAGGCCCTCACCGTCGAGCAGCTCGAACACGAGGAAGGGCGAGCCGTCCTCGGCCTGCCCCAGATCCAGGATCTCGACGATGCTCGAGCTGCGGACCCGGCCGCTCGCCTTGGCCTCGTTGAAGAAGCGCTGGAGCGCGACCGCGTCTTCGGCCACGTCCGGGCGCATGACCTTGAGCGCGACGTCGCGGTCGATGAGCTCGTTCTTGGCGGCCCAGACGGACCCGCTCGCACCCGATCCTAAGAGGCGGTTCAAGCGGTAACGAGATTGGATCAGCTCCCCGGGTTGCACCGCGCCGTCGGTCCAACCTAAACCAGGTGCGAGGCTGGAGCGTAAGAAAATCTCTAGAAGATTTCACCGCCGGCCAGTCCTCGGAGGTTGTCGCGGGCAGCCGTCTTGGCTACGAGCCGGCTCTTGGCCTAGGGTTTGGCCCGAGCCGTTGCGCGTTCGGCCCGAGGAGAAGCACTTGCACCCGATCGTCGAAGCCATCCTCCTCCCGAAGTCGATCCTCGGGAGCTTCCTCGTCCTCTTCTTCGGCGGCGTCACCTTCTTCTTCCTGACGTCGGGGACCAGCTACCTCTACTACCAGGTCCTCAAGCGAGACCGGTTCTTCAGGGGGCAGGAGCGCAAGGACGAGCGCGCCGAGGTGAAGAAAGAGTGGCTCTGGGCCTTCTACAACATCCTCGGCAACGCGGTGATCACCGCGCCGATTCACCACTTCATCATCAGCGGCAACAGCAAGATCTACTTCTCGGTGTCCGACTACGGCTGGGGGTGGTTCTTCGGCAGCCTGCTCTTGGTCGTGGTGATCACCGAGCTCTGCGTCTACTGGGCGCACCGCATCTTGCATCACCCGGTGCTCTACAAGCACATCCACCTGCACCACCATCAGTTCCGGGTGCCGTCGCCGTTCACGAGCATGGCGTTCCACCCGCTCGACTCGTTCGCCCAGGCCGCGCCGCATCCCCTCTGCGCGTTCCTGTTCCCCATGCACATCAGCCAGTACGTGTTCTTCATCGTGTTCTTGCAGGTCTGGTCGACCTTCATCCACGAGCGCGTGAGCTGGGTGCGGTGGGGCTTCATCAACTACACGGCGCACCACACGCTGCACCACAAGGCGAACAAGTACAACTACGGGCAGTTTTTCACTGTCTGTGACCGCATCTTCGGCACCTACAGGGACCCGGTCGGCCTCGTGTACGACGCCGCCATGCCGGACGCCCCCCCGCCGAAGCAAGCGACCCAACCCCGGGCTCGCCCGCAGGAGGCAGCATGAGCAAATACGTCTTTTCTCCAGAGGTCCTGCACGGCGTCGCAAAAGAAGCGATCGCGAGCCGCCCCACGACCGAGGGCAAGGTCGAGCTCATCCGTTCGCGGTTGATGGAGATCTACCCCGGCCACGTCCGCCCGGAGAACGACTGGGTGTTCAACATCGCCGGCGGCAGCATGGGTCACATGACGATCCTGCACGCCTCGATCAACGAGTACGTGATCGTGTTCGGCACCCCGATCGGCACCGAGGGCTACTCGGGGCGGTTCGCCGCCGACGACTACTTCATGATCTTGGAAGGCGAGCAGTGGGCCTACGACGAAGAGACACAGAAGAAAGAGATCTTCCGGCCCGGTGACATGCACATCATGCCCCGCGGGGTCGCGCGCGGCTACCGCATGCCCGACCACTGCTACGCGCTCGAGTACGCGCGCGGCCTGGTCCCCGCGATGCTCCCGTTCGGTCTCGCCGACTCGTTCACCAGCACGATGGACATGCGGAACGTCGCCAAGACGATCAAGATCTACGCGCGGGCCACGCTCTCCGAGTGGGCCACGCAGCTAAAAGAGCGCATCTCGCCCCCCGCAATGGCCCCTCGGCCCGCGCAGCCCGAGATCGCTCCGCGGCATACGAACGGTTCGACTCGCCTCTCGACCTGACGCCGCTCGTCAGGGGGCGGGCGACTCGTCGAGCAGCCAGACGTCGGTCTCGGGTCTCCCTACCGCGCAGACGACCCGCTTGCCGTCGGCCGTGATGTCGGCGTAACTGACCACGCTCGGCGCGAAGTCGAAGTCCACGACCGTGCGCGGCTCGCCCCCACGTATCGGAACGCGGACCACCGCCGCGAGGCCTCGCTCGGCGTCGGCGATCTCGGTGACCGCGAAGACGCCATCTCCATCGCCGGCGATGCGCAGTGGAAAGACGCGGCCGGTCGCGAGCTTGTTCGGGCCGGCCCCCGACGCCGGCAGAAGCCAGAGCCCGTAGCTCGACGGGGTCTCACCGGGCACGTTGCGGAACGCGACCGCGTCGCCGCTCGCCGATGACTGCGCATGAAAGGCCCAGCCCTTGCGCTCCGGAAAGAGGTGGCGCTCGACCGCGCCGGTGCCGGGGTCGACGACGGCCCAGTCACGGTTTCCGGCGAGACGGACGAGGAGCCTGTTGCCGGGGCTCCATGAGAGCGTGCGCGCGCCGTCCCCGGCCATCTCGAGCGGGGTCGCGAGCGGCAACGGCTTGGGCGCTCCGCCGCTGGCCGCGACCGTGAAGAGCTCGAGCGCCCCCTCGCGCCGCGCCAAGAGCGCCAGGCGCTCGCCGTCGGGCGCCCACGCGAACGATCGCACGTCGATGCCCGCCGGCGAGATGCGCGCCTCGGGGCCGCCCGCGACCGGCATCGAGTAGAGCTCACCGGTGTTGCCGCGCCGAAGGAACGCCACCTGGGCGCCGTCCGGAGAGAACAAGGGCAACGCGTGGCTCCGCGTGCCGCGCGTGAGCTGCACGCGCGGGGCCCCCGAGCCGGCCGCATCGAGCAGCCACAAGTTCGATGGATCTTCTCGCTTCGTATAGAGCAGGCGCGTGCCGTCCGCGGAGCGCGAGAGCGTCTCGACCGGCACCCCCGAGAACACGCGCTCCGGCGGGCCGAGGGTCGCGCCGCTCACGGGGTCGATCGGGAACCGCAAGACCTCGCTCGACGGCTCGGGCTCGGTCACCAGGTAGATCGAATCTCGGGTCGCGAGGTGCGTGCGCCATCGCGGCCGATCGGCGACCAGCTGCACGGGCGTGCCACCAGCGGCGGGCACCGACCACAGCTGTCGCGTGCCGTCGCCGCGGAGCGTCGTCACCACGATGCGGTCGACGCCGCGCAGCCACGTGACGTCGACGAGAAAATCGTGCGGCACGTCGAGCGGGATCTGGTCGACGCGCCCGTCGACGTGCTGAACGAAGAACTTCCTCCCGACGGAGTTGCCGGTGGCCGCAAATGCTCGGCCATCGGGCGCCCAAGACACCGTGAAGTACGGCCGCCAGGTCTGGACCTCGGCTTTGCCGGCGGCGTCCACGAGCACCACCGCCAACTCGTCGGTGCCGGCGGGCTCGCCCACGACGACGACGCGATCGCCGGCGTCGCTCACGTCGAAGTCGGCGATGCTCTTCATGCGCACCACTTCGCGCGCGCTCTCTTCGTCGACGTTCTGACGCCAGAGGACCCGCTCGGCGCCGTCGGTCGAGAGGAAGTACGCCGTCTTGCCGTCTGCGCTCAAGACGGCGCTCTGTGCACCGCCCGTGAACGTGACCTGCCGAGCGCGAGCGGGACCGCGCGCGGCGGGGGGCGATCCACTGCTGGCAGCGACGGCCGACGACGGCGGCGCACCCGCGCCGCTTCGACCCCCGAAGACGAACGCCACCGCGGAGGCGACCCCGACGACCGCGAGGAGCAGGGCGGCGCCGAAGATCACCGACCGGGATCCACGGTTGGCCGGCGCGGTCGGCGCCCCGACCGGCGTCGCCGCGTCACGTGCGTCAGAGGCGCTTGCTGGGCCGGCGGTGTCGGGATCCGGGGTCACGGGCGGTCGGTCCATCGCCCCGGGCAGCAGAATGGGGCGGAGCGCGTCCGTCATCTCGCGCGCTGACGCGAACCGCTCGGCCGGGTCGCGGGCGACCGCGCGCGCGAACCACGCGTCGAACCCATCGGGGACGCTCGCGTGTCGTGACGGGATGGGCAGCGGATCGGCGCAGATCCGGAGCACGAGCTCACCGAACGAATCGGCCGCGAACGGGCGCGCGCCGACCACGCACTCGTAGGCGATGACGCCCAGCGCCCAGAGATCGCTGCGGCGATCCACGGGCTTCGAGCGCGCCTGCTCCGGGCTCATGTAATGCGGCGTCCCGACGATCGCGCCGGACGCGGTCGAAGGGCTCTCGGTGGTCGCGTCGACCGACACGCCCGCCTCCAGTCGCTTGGCGATCCCGAAGTCGAGGACCTTCACCAGCCAGGTGCTCCGAAGAAGCTCGCTCTCTTCGCCGTCGTTCCGGGTGATCCACACGTTGGCGGGCTTGAGATCGCGGTGCACGATGCCCGCCTCGTGCGCCTTCGTGACGGCCCGCGCGACGTGATCCACCACGCGCCACGCGACCTCGGGCGGCAGCGGCCCCCGCCGCAAGCGCTCGTCGAGCGGCTCGCCCTCGAGCAGCTCCATCGCGATGTAGGGCGCCGCCCCGTCGACGCCGTAGTCGTGAATCTGGATCACATGGGGGCTCTTGAGCTCGGCCGCCGCCTTGGCTTCGCGGAGGAAGCGCCCGCGGGCGACGGCCTGCTCCGCCAAACGCGGGTCGAGGCGCTTGAGCGCGACCTCGGAGCCGAGCTCGAGGTGCCGGGCACGCCAGACCTCGCCCATCCCGCCCTTCCCGAGCGCGGCCAACAGCTCGTACTTCTTCGCGACGATCGCCCCCTGGCGCCACCCCGCTTCGGATCGCGACGGCGTCGTCACCGCGGCCGAGGATAGCGCCATCCCGAGACGAGCGGGGGGCGGTCGCGCTCAGATCGAGCCGGACGGCATTCGGACGTGCACCCGCAAGAGGCTCTCTTCACTGGGCACGCCGATGCGTAGCGGAAAGCCGTAGTGGCTCGTCCCGCGGTGCACGTAGAGCCGGCCCCGCCCATAGGCCCATAGCCCATGATCGGGGATCTTGGTGAGCGCGCTCACGATGGTGTGCTCGAGACCCAGCGAGAGGAGGCCGAGCTGGCCCCCGTGGGTGTGCCCGCTCAAGACCAGATCGGCCTCGCCGTCGGGGA
The DNA here is from genome assembly GCA_938004815.1 of uncultured Polyangiaceae bacterium. Lineage (GTDB taxonomy): Bacteria > Myxococcota_A > Polyangia > Polyangiales > Polyangiaceae > Xiheicaenibacterium. Next base: position 7,445 of record CALKVR010000189.1, read on the forward strand.
CATGACGGAACGCGCCCGGATCGTGGAGGAGCACGAGACGGAACGCGCCCTCGGTGCGCGGGTGGCGGCGGCAGGCGGCGGCGATCTTCTCGTTGCGACCGCGGAAGTGGAAGTCGAGGCCCAAGATGTCGACGGCGCCGAACGGCGTCTCCACCAGGACCGCCTCGTCGATGAGGAGCCGCGCGCCCACCGCTTCGAGCGCCCGGGCCACCATGCGCGGAGCCTCGTGATCATGGTTGCCGCGGCACGCGAAGACACGCCCGGGTAGTGCCTGGAGCGGCGCGAGCGCGCGCGCGAGCGCGTCCTCGGCGTCGTGCGACTCCATCGTCACGAAGTCGCCGGTCAAGAGGACGAGATCGGGGTCTTGCGCCACCGCTCGCTCGGCGAGCGCGCGGAGTCGCCGCTCGGACATGAACGGCCCCAGGTGGGGGTCGGTGATCTGCACCAGCCGCAGCGGACGCTCGACCCGCTCGGCGCCGCGCGGGTGGCGGCGAAGCGAAGCGACGGGGGCGCCGTCCACCGTGATGTCGATCTCCTCGGGCCGGTGGCTGATGCTCTGCAGGAGGCCGACGGCCGCGACCACGAAGGGCACCCATGCGCCGTGCGGCTCGAAGCCGAACGCGACCGCGATCGCCCACGGAAACGCGAGGAAAGTCCCCGCGACGAAGAACGACGCGGGCACGCTCACGAGGAGGCGGTACGGGCGAGGCCGCAGCCGCGCCCAAGCGAGCGACGCGAAGTGCACGTAGACGGTGGCCTGCAGATACGCGTAGACGGGCCACGCCCAGGCGAACGCGGGCCAGAGCGCCACCGAGACCAGCGTGTGGATGGTGAGGAGCACGCTTGCGAAGATCGCGTACAGACGCCCGCGGACCAAGGCTGCGAGCGCCACTACCGAAACCGCACCAGCCAGGCTCAGCCAGCCGAACGACATGCCTCGAAGATGTAGCAGACGCCCGGGTTTGCGAAAGCTCAGCCGCGGAGTTGGCGGCCGTCCATCGTGACCTCCCACCCGACGCCGCGTTGCTCGAGCTCGGCGGTGTAGATCGACGTCCGGCGGAGGAGGCGTGAGACGAACGCCGCGACGGCGGTCGTCAGGAGGAGCGGAACGACGATCGCGTAGTCGCCCGAGAGCTCGAACGCCATGACCGCCGCCATGAGCGGAGCGTGCGTCGTCGCGGCAGTCGCCGCGGCCATGCCGACGAGCGCGTAGCCGCCCGGAGAGCCCACCGAAAGGCCGAGCGCGGCGAGGCCGCTCGCATACGCGAAGCCGATCCCGCCCCCGATGAGGAGCGAGGGGGTGAAGACGCCGCCCGGGCTGCCCGACGACACGGACGCGGTCGTCGCGAGCGCTTTGCCGACCAAGAGCAGCAACAAAAACCCGACGCCGAGCTCGGCATCGAGGATTCGGTTGAGGGGCTCGTAGCCGTTGCCGGCGACCTCGGGGAGCGTCGCTACGATGAGCCCGGCCAGGAGGCCACCGAGCGCGGGGCGCCACGGGAGGGAGAGCTTTGGATGACGGAACTGTTTCTCTCCCCACGACAAGAGACGCATGAACCCCTGCGCCCCGAACGCGGCGAGCGCACCGAGCGCGGCGAACGCGACGAGCTCGGCCGGGCTCTGGAGCGTGAAGGTACGCAGACCATAGATAGGCCCGACGCCGACGACCGCCCGCGTCACAGTCGTCGCGATGGCCGTCGCCACGAGCACCGGGACGAGCATGTCGAGCACCACCATGCCGACGACGACCTCGAGCACGAAGAGGACGGCCGCGAACGGCGTGTTGTACGCGGCGGCAAAACCCGACGCGGTCCCCGCCGCGATGAGCACGCGCGTCGAGCCCAGCGGCAGCTGCAGCCGCTCACCGAGGAGCTTGCCCGCCGCGCCACCGAACTGGATCAGCGGACCTTCGCGCCCGAGCGATCCACCGAAGGTGATGGCGAGCCACGATGCGAGCGACTTGAGGAGCGTGACCGGCATCGACAGCCGAACCCGGCCGAGCACCACCGCCTCCATCACGTCGCCGACACCGTGCCCCGCCGGAGCGCGCGCGATCAGGAGACCGACGAGCCCGGCCAAGAGACCGCCGACCGCAGGCGCGCCGACCCTGACCCACCACGGCGCGCGCTGCATCGCTTCGACGACGTCACCCGCGCCGGACACCGCGCCGAGCACCGCTTCGAGCGACCACCGGAACGCGACTGCGAAGCCGGCGGCAAGGAGCGCCACGACGACGATGCCGAGCCCGACGACGACCACTTCTCGAGGCGTCGGCCCGATCCGCGGGCTGGGGGCCGAGGGCTCGGTCACCGGCGCACCCGGCCCCCGTCAGTCCATCGCGCGCAGCTCGTCGTCGAGCTGGGTGTCGAGCTCGTCGCGCTTCTCGGGCCCGGCTGGGGTGGCGGCGCTCTTGGCGGCGCGAGCGGTCCGAAGCCAACGCCGCACGGCGTAGATGAGCGAGACCCCGGCGAGGAGGGCCAGCCCGAGCACGACGAACCCGGCCGAGCTCAGCGAAGAAGAGTCGGTACCGGCACGGACGCGCTCGCCGTAACGCGCGACGAAGTCGGCCTCGATCGACTTCGGCTCTTCACCCGCGAGGAGCCGGCTGCGGACCTCGGCCCGCAGCTGGTCGGGCGTGCCACCGCCGTGCACGTCGAGGGTCTGGTTCCAGCAGCAAGGGGCGACGAGCCGCCCGAGCAGCTCTTTCTCGCCCGGGGCCGCCTGCGAGTCGTCGATCACGACCGGGCCGCCGGGGGCGTGCGCATCGTCGGCCGACACCGGCGAAGCGATCGCCAGCGCCGCGACGACCACCGCGAGCAGGTGCCAGCGAATTGGCGACATACCCGAGACGGTGGCCGAGGAACGCGATGCGCGCAAGCGAGAACGGCCGAGCGGCCGAGCTACTCGAGCAAGCTCCGCAGCATCCACGCCGTCTTTTCGTGAATCTGGAGGCGCTGGGTGAGCAGATCGCACGTGGGCTGATCGTTCGCCTCTTCGGCGGACTTGAACACGGTGCGCGCGGTGCGCGCGACCGCCTCGTGGCCCTCGACGAGGAGCTTGATCATGTCCTGGGCCTTGGGCACGCCGTCATCCTCTTTGATCGACGAGAGCGCGACGAACTGCTTGTAGGTGCCGGGGGCGGGATACCCGAGGGCGCGGATACGCTCGGCGATGAGGTCGACCGCGACCCACAGCTCGTTGTAGTGCTGCTCGAACATCAGGTGCAGCGTCTGGAACATCGGCCCGGTGACGTTCCAGTGAAAGTTGTGGGTCTTGAGGTACAGGGTGTACGTGTCGGCGAGGACGTTCGAGAGCCCACCTGCGATCTTCTCTCGATGGGCGGCGTCGATTCCGATGTCGATCTTCATGGCCGGGAGCTAACGCCGCGACGACCGCCTCGCAAGGGAGACCGACGGTCGCGACTCGGCGTACCGCCACGAGCGAGCCACGCAAGCCACGCACGATGCCGCAACCCGTGCGGGCGTCTCCCGCCGCGCGGCGCGTGGATCCCGGTCGGGGCGTTGGTGCGGTCGTTGCGAATGGCGCGACCATGAACACCGGTCGCCTCCTCCTCCTCTTCGGGCTCGCCGTATCTGCGTGCGCAGGGGAGGAGAAACCTCGACCCGACGATGCCTCCGCGCAGACGGCCCCCGCGCCCGCTCGCGGGCGAGGCCGGGGCGCCGGCCCGGGGTCCGGAACCGTCGACGGTCACCCCCACCTCGCCTGCACCTTCGCCGGGGGCGCGCTCGCAGACGCCGTGAGAGCGGGCGTCGAAGAGGCGCTCGCAGACGAGTGGGCTGCCGAGGCTCGATACGAAGCGTACGCCGGGAAGCTCGGACGTCCGTTCCCGCGCCTCGAACGCGCGGAAGCACGCCACGCCAACCTGCTCGTGGCTCTGCTCGAGGCCCACGGACACGCGATTCCCTCGAAGGAGAAAGAGAGTGTGCCCGAGGCCAAAGTGCTCGCCGAAGCCTGCAAGGCCTCGCTCGAAGCGGAGCGCAACAACGTGGCGCTCTACGATCGGCTGCTCGCCTCGAATCCACCCGACGACGTGGCTTGCGTGTACGGCCATCTCCGATCACTCTCCGCTGACCGCCACATCCCCTCACTCGAGCGTTGCGGTCCCGGCGCGCCGTGAACGCGCTCCCGTTCTTGCCACTTCGATCGGACGAATCCCGCTACATTCGACGTTCGCAACCAGGAGGCCACACGTGAGCTTGGGAACCAGGCGTGAGCTGAAGGCGGGCTACGACGAGACGCTCGCCAAGATCCCCGACGCCCTCAAGGCCGAGGGCTTCGGCATCCTGACCGAGATCGACATCAAAGAGACGCTGAAGAACAAGATCGGCGTCGACTTTCGTCGCTACAAGATCCTCGGCGCGTGCAACCCGCCGCTCGCCCACCAGGCCCTTCAGGCCGAAACCGAGATTGGCCTGATGCTGCCGTGCAACGTCATCGTCTACGAGACCGACGACGGCCGCGCCGTCGTTTCGGCCATCGACCCGACGGCGACGATCGCGTCGGTGGGCAACCCCGTCTTGGTCGAGCTGGCCCAGACCGTCCGCGACAAGCTGGCCCGCGCCCTCCAGTCTCTCGAGTAGACCGCTCACCAAGATCGTCCCCTGGTCGAAACGCCAGTGTGGCGAAAGCGCGACAGTGGTACGTTGCGGCCATGCTTGGTCGCCGAAGTCGGGGCGCGCTCTGCGCAGGGCTGGGGCTCGTCGCGGTGGCGCTCGCGCCGAGCTGCAGCGACGACAACATCAACCCGACGGGCGCGGGCGGTAGCACCGCGACGGGCCAGAACGGTTCGAACGCGTCGAGCGGCCAGAACGGCTCGAGCGCGTCGAGCGGTCAGAACGGCCCGAGCTCGTCGAACGGCTCGAACGGCTCGTCCGTCTCGAGCGCGACATCGTCCTCGGGCACCGGCGGCAGCGGCGGCGGCTTGGTGCGCTTCGTCGCCATCGGCGACTCCGGCAAGGCCAACCAGGGCCAGTACGACGTGGCCGCGGCGATCGCGGCGAAGTGCGCGGCCGACGGTTGCGACTTCGTCCAGATGCTCGGCGACAACATCTACGACAGCGGTGTCGACGGCACCGATGATCCGCAATGGCAAGAAAAGTTCGAGCAGCCGTACGCGAGCGTGAACCTGCCGTTCTGGGTCGTGCTCGGCAACCACGACTACGGCGGCGAGGGCATCGGGCTCGAGTTCCAGAAGGGCCAGCACCAGATCGACTACTCGAATGTCTCGAGCAAGTGGGAGCTGCCGTCGGCGTACTGGCAGCGCACGGTCGAGCACGTTCACATGACCGGCCTCGACACGAACCGAGCCATGTACGGCCAGGCCGACGATCAGCACGCCGACGTGCCGCAGTGGCTGGCCGCATCGAACGC
>CALKVR010000190.1 GCA_938004815.1 uncultured Polyangiaceae bacterium
ATGAACGTGAGGACGAACTCGTCGGGCTCGGGCAACACGAGAGCGACGCGATCGCCGCGGCGGAGGCCGAGCGCGTAGAGCGCGTTCGCGCGCTGACGCGCGTTCGCCCACAGGTCGGGAAAGGTGACCCGCCGCTCCTCCCCATTGGCACGAACGAACGTCACGGCGCGGTCCGCATGGACCGCGTTGTCTCGCAGGACTTCTACGAAAGACCGCATGGCCGCCGGGCGTGGCCATAAGCGAAAGGCGGGCCAGCACCAAGAAAAAAGCAGGGTTTTGCCTGTTTCTCGATACTTAGCTTCGATTTTGCGGCGCCCCCGCCCGCACGATATCGCCGACGCGTCGAAAGTTCGTCAGCCCTGCGCGAACGACAGTTCGCACCGGAGGCGTGCTCGCCCGCTCACATCTTCTCGAAGCCCGAGCCTGTCCACTTGTACCGCAGCGACTTCACGTCGGACCACGGAAGCAGGAGCGGCTCGATGCCGCCGACCGCGCTCGTGTCCTGGTTGAAGGGGTAGTTCTGTTTCGTGAAGCCCACGGCCTTGTTCGACGCGAGCCGGATGGTGAAGAGGCTCTTCTGCGGCTCGTACGCGATGGCGCCCACGATCTTGCTGTTGCCGATCGAGCGGCCGACCTCGGCCGCGAAGACGCGGCGGATGCCGTCGGCAGAGACGCGGTAGACGAGCTCGATCTCGCGGATGACCTCTTCGTTCTTTGGGCCCTTCGCCTTGAGGCTGCCGCGGACGACGAGCTCCGACTTCTTGTCGCCGGTTGCGTCGCGCAGGCTGACGCTCTTGACGTCGCTCCCGGATGCAAAGGGCAGGGTGGTGAACGAGTACCCGGCGCCCTTCTTGTGCCCCGGCCCGAAGACGGCGAGCTCGGGCGCCTTGGCGTCGTGCACGACGACGCGCTCGATCTTGGCGTCGCCCTCGACGTCACCGGAGACGTCGAAGCGCGCGGCGGTCGTGATCCCGCGGTCCTTCTTGTAGAGGGCGTAGACCTTGGCCGTGTCCGGCGCGGCCGGGGGCGCCGCGGCGGGGGGCGTCGGCTTCGGGCCGTCGCTCGACGACGCCGAGGCCGCCGGCTTCGTGCGCGTCTTCTCGGACGCCTTGGAGAAGCCCTTGCCTTTCCACTTGTAGGTTTGGCTCTCGATCGTGCCCCAGGGCAAGAGCACCGGATCGTAAGACGCCTCGGTCGCCTCGTCGTACGTCGACTCGTCGAAGCCCTTGGCCGAGCCGGGCCGGATCGTGATGCTCTGACCGCTGCCCTCGGTCGCGAACGAGACGTCGTTCGTGACGCTGCCCTTGGGGTTGGTGATGCCGATCTCGTGGATGAAGACGAGCTCGGGGGTGTCGCCGCTGCCGAAGGTCTGCACCTGCAGGACGTCGCGCGACGTCTTCTGCCCCGTCTTCGTGAAGCGCTTACGGAAGACGATGTCGCTGCGGCCGTCGCCGTCCATCTCGCGAAGCTCGAGGCCGAGCACCCTCATCGACGCGCCCGAGACGCTCATGTCGGCGAAGTAGTACTCCTTGCCCTTGCGGAACGTGGGGCCGAGCACGACGAGGTAGCGGTCGTAGACGAGCACGCGCTCGCGCATGGCGTCGCCCACGACGTTCGCGGTGCCCTGGAACGAGGGCGTCGACGAGAGCTTCTTGTCGCGGATGAGGCCGTCCTCGAGCGCCTGCTCGGGGGTGGTGAGCACGGCCGGGAGCGAGCTCTGCGAGCTGTGCGTGCCGATGACGGCGTCGACGCCGCCGCTGTCGACGTCGTGCACGAATACGCCGCCACGCATCCCGACGCGCAGGGTAGAGGCGCCATCGAACGCGGACCACGGCACCTTCGCCTCGAGGGTCCAGCCGCCCTTGCGGGGCGCCTCGACGACCTTGGCCCCCTTCACGTCGCTGCCCGCGACGGTGGCCTTGCCCGCGCTCTTGCCGGGTAGGCCGGGGATGAGCGTCACGGTGGTGCTGGCGCCGCCGATGACGAGGACGACGTCGACCCGATCGCCCCCGGGGCCGCCCTTGAACGTGTCGTCGGTGACGTCGACGGCGATGTAGACATCCTTGTCATCGTACGCGACGGCGGCCTTGCCCGAGAGGTCGGCCGCCGACGGTGTGCCCTTGGTAGCACCCAGCTTGCCGAGCTCGCGTGGCCACTCGCCGGGGACCCCGTCGAGCGACGGGAGCTTGTCCAGCTTGTCGATGCGCAGCGGCCCCGCGGCGGCGGGGGCGGCCACCAAGAGGGCGGCGGCCGTGAGGAGGGCGGCAGGGCGAAGCATGGGCGCTGACGTCAGACGTGGCTCGGACCGAATCGTTTCACAACGAGACGGTCCGACAAACCTCGTTCTCCCCGGTTCCCGCTCAACGTTTCATGCGTGCTTGCTCGCGCTGCTCTTCGGCCTCGAGCTCCGCCAGGGCCGCAGCGAGCTCGTCCTGCTCTTGCTTGGACAGCTCGGGCTCGGGCGCGGCAACCGGGCCGGCCTGGCCCTCGACGCGGACCTGGGCCGGCGGCGGCGTGGCCTTGGGTGGCTCGGGCGGGGCCAGGCCCATCTTGCGCTTGAGCGCCATGAGATCGTCGTCGGCGCCGGCGGTCTGCTCGAGCTGGTTGAACTTGTGGGCCAGGGTGTCGCCCGAGTACGCCTCGTGCAGCTCGCTCGCCGCCTCGGCCTCGGCCTCCATCTGGTCGATCTTGGTGGCCATGCGGTCGAACGTCTCGAACGCCGAGACGTTGTTGAGACCGCTCATGGTCTCTTGGATGGCCTTCTGCGCCTCTGCCCGCTTCTTGCGCGCGATGAGGACGTTCTTCTTGCGCTTCGCCTCTTCGATCTTGGCGTTCAGGACGCGCAACGCCGTCTTGAGCTGATCGACGGCGGCTTTCTGTTTCTGCCACTGGTCCTTGTAGGTGGTGGCGAGCCCCTCGTGCTCCTTCTTTCGCGAGAGAGCCTCTTTGGCGAGGTTGTCGTCGCCCGCCTTGATCGCGAGCATCGCCCGCCTCTCCCACTCGGCGGCGTTCGCCATCTCTTGCTCGGCCTGCTTCGCCAGCCGCTTCTCATCGGCGATCGAGACGGCGACCTGTTTCTTCGCCTCGACGAGCTGCTGCTCCATGTCTTGCGTGACCTGGTTCAGCATCTTCTCCGGGTCTTCGGCCTTGCTGATCAGGTCGTTGAGGTTGCTCTTGATGAGGGCGGCGAGTCTGGCAAAAATTCCCATGGGGCTCCGAGGGCAGGACGCTCAGATCGTGGAAAGGAGGGCCGGTCGATCAGTCGCGGGCGAGGCCGGCGAGCTCGGCGGTTTGACGGGCGAGGGCGACGTCGATGTCGGCGAGGGCGGCCTCGAGCTCGTTCTCGTCGAGGTTCTCGAGCGCGAGCGCGGCCGAGAGCGTCACCCGGTCCTCTTCGAGGCCGTAGGCGGCGTGCATGAGGTCGTTCGCGTTCAGCTCCAGCATCCGTCGGTACATCTTGAGCTGATGCTTCTCGTCCGACGGCGCCGGGCCGATCTCGACGTGGACCGAGGCGATCGGGGGTGAAACCGTCACCGCGACCAGGGTGCCGCCGCTCGACCGGAGCAGGAACGTGCCCTTTTCGGTCGACCAGCCGGCCGCGCGCTCGTAGGTACGGCCGAGCTTGAGGAGGAAGTTTTCGATGTCTTCGGCGCTTCGAGGCATGCGCTCGGCAGACTAACCACACCTCGCGCTTTTTCTAGTATCGCTCGAAAGCGAAAAGCCGGTACGTTGCCGATCCAGGACCGGTGCCGATCCACCCTGGAGACACGCTCGCGGGTTACCGCGTCACACGCCTGCTCGGTCGTGGCGGCATGGGTGAGGTGTGGGCGGCGACCGACGACAAGCGCGGGCGCGAGGTCGCGATCAAGGTGTTGCTCCAGCGCGCGGCGATGAAGCCCGACCTCGTGAAGCGCTTCGAGCGCGAGGCGAAGATCACGAGCGCGATCAAGAGCCCCTACGTGTGTCAGCTGCTCGAGGTCAACGCGACCGAAGACGGCACGACCCTGCTCGTGTTCGAGCACCTCTCGGGCGAGTCGCTCTCGGACCGCCTCAAGCGCGAGCAGTACCTGCCGCTCAGCGAGGTGGGGCCGATCATCGACGACGTGCTCCGCGGCCTCGCCGCCGCGCACGCGGCCGGCGTCGTGCACCGCGATCTCAAGCCCGGCAACATCTTCATCGAGCGCCTGGCCGACCCCAAGAAACCGGAGCGCGCCAAGATCCTCGACTTCGGCATCTCGAAGATCTCGGGCCGACCGAAAGAGGAGCCGACGCTCACCGCGTTCGACGCGACGCTCGGCTCGTTCGCGTACATGGCGCCCGAGCAGATCCGCGGAGCCGCTCGCGCCGACGAGCGCGCCGACATCTACGCCGTGGGCGCGGTCGCGTTCCGCGCGCTCGCCGGCCGCCTGCCGTTCGAGGGCTCGAGCGCGGCCGTGCTCGTGTCGCTCAAGCTCGACCGCAACGCGCCGCGGCTCGAGGAGGCGACGGGCGAGAAGTGGCCGCAAGGCGTCGAGCGGTTCCTCGAGCGCGCGCTCGACCGGCGCAAAGAGAAGCGCTTCGGCACCGCAGAAGAGGCGCTCGCCGCCTGGCGCGCGATCCAGCCGTCGAACATCACGCGCGTCAAGCTCCCGCCCTCGCGCAAGAGCGCGCCTCCGCCACCGGCCGCGTCGATGTCGTTCACCGGCTCGATCGCGAATTTTCCCGAAGACCAACCGACCGAGGTCGACGACAGCCCGCCGACCATGACCGGCGACGCGAGCTGGGCAGGCGCGTCGGCCGGCAGGATCACACGAGAGCCTCCGCGCGCGGTCCCCCGCGCGCGAGGCCGCAAGCAAGGAGGCCGCTAGGTGCTGGACGCCACCGTCGCAGGTTCGAAGACTCGGCTCGAGGTTCGCGGGGGTCGCCTCCGCGTGCAAAAGGGCGAGTGGTGCGAAGTGGGGACGGAGCCGATCATCGTGGGCCGCAACGCGGCCTGCCAGATAGTGATCGAGGACTCGAAGGTGAGCGCCGTGCACGCCGAGTTCGTGGCCACGCCGTTCGGGGTGCGCGTGCGCGACCTCGGCAGCCGCAACGGCACCTACGTCGGCGGCGTTCGCGTGGGTGACGTCTACCTCTCGGCGAACACCAAGCTCCGCATCGGCGAGAGCGAGATCCAGTTCGAGCCTTTTCGCCCGGAGAAGGTGTCGATCTCGGCCATCCCGTCGTTCGGGCCGCTCGTCGGGCAGAGCGCGCCGATGCGCGCGATCTTCGATCGCCTCGCCAAGATCGCGCCCACCGATCTCACCGTGCTCATCCAGGGTGAGACGGGCACCGGCAAAGAGCTCGTCGCGCAGGCGATCCACCTCGGCAGCTCGCGGGCCAAGAAGCCGTTCGTCGTCGTCGACTGCGGCTCGATCCCGCCGACGCTCGCCGAGGCGACGCTGTTCGGTCACGAGCGCGGGGCGTTCACCGGCGCGGTCGACAAGCGCCTCAGCCCGTTCGAAGAGGCGAACGGCGGCACCATCTTCCTCGACGAGCTCGGCGAGCTACCGCTCGAGGTCCAGCCCAAGCTGCTCCGTGCGCTCGCCGAGCGCAGGGTCAAGAGCGTGGGCGGTTCCAACTACCGCGAGGTCGACGTGCGCGTGCTCGCCGCGACGCGCCGCGACCTGGTGCGCGCCGTCAACGCCAACACGTTCCGGAGCGACCTCTATTTTCGCGTCGCTCAGGTGAAGATCGAGATGATCTCGCTGCGACAACGCGTCGAGGACATCCCCGTCCTCGTCCGCAAGATGCTCAAGGATCTCGGTGACGAGAGCGCCTACGACAAGGTCTCGACGACGACCCTCGAGCGCTTGATGCGCCACGACTGGCCGGGCAACGTCCGCGAGCTGCGCAACGCGGTCGCGGTCGCGTTCGCGCTCTCGGGTGAAGAAGAGGAGATCGACGTCGCGGCCCACCTCGGCGCGCTGTCCGAGAGCCCCGCCACCGCGTCGGGCGGCAGCCCGATCGCGATCTCGTTCAAGGGCCGGCCGTTTCAGGAGGCCAAGCGGGATGTCCTGGCCCGCTTCGAGCGCGACTGCTTCGCCGCGCTCGCCGAAGAGGCGAAGGGCAACGTCTCCGAGATGGCGCGCCGAGCCGGGATGGAACGCGCCCACGTCCGTGCCTACTTGCGCAGGCACGGGATCGGCGCCAACAAAGACTCAGACTGACGTTGAACACACTCCTCAAGCGCGCGCTCGACTCGGCCGCGGTCTGGCACCGCGAGCATCTGCGCAAGTACCCAGGGGTGAGCGTTCCCTACGTCAGCCACGTCGCAGGGGTCGCTGCCATCCTCTCGCGGCACGGCTTCGACGACGACGTCGTCGCGGCCGGGGCGCTGCACGACGCGATGGAGGACGCCGGTGTCACCGAGGCCGAGCTGGCGCGGCTCTTCGGCCCGCGCGTAGCGGTGCTCGTGCGGCACGTTTCAGAAGAGGACAAGTCGCTCGGCTGGGAGGAGCGCAAGCGCGCCTACCTCGAGAAGTTTCCCAAGAAGCCTTGGGAGGCGCAGGCGATCACCCTGGCGGACAAGATCGACAACTTCGCCTCGATCGTCGTCTGCAGCGAGCTCTACGGGGACCCGTGGGCGATGTTCAAGCGCGGCAAGCCGGCCCAGCTCGAGCGGTTCGAGGCGCTCGCGACGATGGCCGGCGCCCTGCCGGCGCACGCGCTCGTCGACGAATTTCTGACGGCCTTCGATCGGGTGCGTGAGGTGCCCGAGGGACCGCGGAGCCACAAGTAGGCGCAGCGCCTACAGCTTCGAGCGGATCAAAGTCACAGAATCTGCTGCCGGCGCAACGTAGATCGCAGCGCGGTCCACGTACGTCGGAGTGAGGCCCGAAGCGGAACAAACCCCGCTGCAAGGTCCTCGCTTCAGGAGCGTTGATTCGAAGGGCCCGGGCCCGAGGTAGCATCAGGTGGTAGCCGAGACTCTGGAATACCGAGCGGCGCTCGCGCGTGAAGCTGACGTGACTGTCGCCCACCGCGTCGGAGAGGGCCGGTAACGTGCGCGCGGCCACGTCCTCCGCTACGATCCCCTCCGGCATGGGCGTTGGTGGGACCCTCGCGATTGGCGCGATCGTCGCCGGCCGGTACCGCATCGTTCGCTCGATGGCGGTCGGCGGGATGGGCGAGGTCTACGAGGCCGTGCACGACGAGCTCTCGATGCGCGTCGCGCTCAAGGTGCTCCAACGTGAGCAGGCCGCCATCCCCGAGGCGGTCGAGCGGTTCATGCGCGAGGCGCGCGCCGCCGCCAGCCTGGGCTCGGAGCACGTGGCCAAGGTCTTCGACGTCGGCCGCACCGACGACGGCGCGCCCTACCTCGCGATGGAGCTGCTCGACGGGTACGACCTCGAGCAGGTCGTCGAGCGGCGGGGTGCGCTGCCGGTGCACGAGGCGGTCGGCTACGTCGTCGAGGCGCTCGATGCCCTCGTCGAGGCCCACGCCCGCGGCATCGTGCACCGCGATCTCAAGCCGTCGAACCTGTTCGTCGCCAAGACGGGTGATCGCACGCGGGTCAAGATCCTCGACTTCGGTATCTCCAAGCTCGAGCGCGGGCTCGACGCGCCGAACGTCAACCTCACCACCACGCGCAGCATGCTCGGCTCACCCGGGTACATGTCGCCCGAGCAGGTGCGCAGCAGCAAGAACGTCGACGCTCGGACCGATCTCTGGTCGCTCGGCGTCATCCTGTACGAGCTGCTCATCGGGTCGCAGGCGTTCATCGGCGAGACGCTCGGCGACGTCTTCGCCAAGATCCGTGAAGAGCCGCTGGCTCCCATTCGCTCGATCCGGTCCGACGTCCCCGCCGGTCTCGAGGCGGTGCTCACGCGCTGCCTGGAGCGTGATCGCAGCCTCCGGTACAGCTCGGCGCTCGAGCTGTCGGAGGCGCTCAAGCCGTTCACGACGCCCTCCGGGGTCGCAGAGGCCCGCGTCTCGTTCACGGGCCGAGAGTCGCCTATCTCGGCGCGGCTCGCGCTGACGGCGCAGACGCGCACCGATTGGTCGACGCGCTTTCCTCAGACGCGGAGCGCGACTCGCCCCCTCGCGCTCGTCCTCGGCCTGAGCGTGGTCCTCGGCGCCGGCCTCGGCTTCGCGCTCTACCAGCGCGCCCAGACGAACGCGCCCACGGGGGTGACGGCTCCCGCCGAGCCGATCGCGGCGGTACCGGCGCCGACCGGCGTCGTCACCGCGACGCCGCCCGAGCCGGCGCTGCCTTCCGTGGACGTGTCGGCGTTGCCTGTCGTCGAGGCGTCGGCGTCGGCCCAGCCTCCCGCGCCCCCCGCCGTGCGCGCCGGCGCGCGGGCGCCGGCGAGCGCCAAGCCCGTGGTGAGCGCCGAGCCGCGAGTGCCTTCGGGGGGGACGGCACCCAAGCCTCCGGCGTACGATCCCGACGACCTTGGCATTTGACTCGACGCGTCTCCGTTCGCTGTCCATCGGGCTCGTGATCTTGGCCGCCTGCACGGCTGCGCCGTTCGCGCGCGCGCAGCCTGCGCCACCGCCTGCCGCGATCGACGAAGAGACGCGGAACTCGGCGCGCAAGCTGGGCGAGGAGGGCAACAAGCTCTTCGCCGAGAACGACTTCGCGGGCGCGCTCGATCGGTACCAGCGCGCCGAGCAGCTCGTGAGCGTCCCGACCCTCGGCGTCCGCATCGCGCGCTGTCTGGAGAAGCTGGGGCGATTGGTGGAGGCGACCGAAAAGTACGTCCAGGTCACGCGCACCGAGCTGCCGCCCGACGCGCTGCCTCAGCACGTAGAGGCCGTCGCGCAGGCACGCGCCGAGCTCGCGGCCCTCGAGCCGCGCGTGCCGAGCGTCGTGGGCCAGTGGAGGTCACGATCGACGACAAGCCGCTCCCGCCCGCGCTCATCGGCGCGGGGCGCAGCATCGACCCGGGCAAGCACCGCGTCGTCGCGAAGCGCGGCGACAGGGTCGAAGAGGCGACGCTCGAGATCGGCGAGGGCGAGTCCAAGGAGGTCACGCTCGAGGTCGGCGCATACGTCGCGCCAGTCGTTCCGAGCGCCGAGGGCGGGCCGTCGGAGGCGCTCTTGATCTCGGGCATCGTGGCGCTCGGCCTCGGTGGCGGCTCGCTCGTCGCGTTCGGCGTCACCGGCGGCCTCGCGCTCGGCAAGGAGTCCGAGCTGAAGGACAGCTGCGGGGAGGCGCTCGCTTGCGGCCCCGCGTTCCACGAGGACGCCGACGGGTACAACGACATGCGGCTCGCCTCGACGGTGACGCTGTGGCTCGGGGTCGGCCTGGCCGCGGCCGGCACCGCGCTCGTGGTCGCGGGCACGGTGGGGGGCGGCGGCGATCGAACGCCTGCGCGGCATGTTCGGCCTGGCG
>CALKVR010000191.1 GCA_938004815.1 uncultured Polyangiaceae bacterium
CCGCGAGCTGGTCACCCTGCCGGCTGGCGAACGCCCGCGTCTGCGCATCGCAACGCCGTGGTGACCGATCAGTCGACGAAGCCGCCGCTGCTGCGCATCTCGCCCGAGAAGCCGACCAACGCGGCGATCGCCACGACCAGGATCGAGTCGAACACCAAGGACGGCGACACGCCGCCGTTCACGATCGCACCAATCGCGTGCACGACGTAGAAGCAGGTCGCGGCGGTGACCGGGTCACCGAACCGCCCGGGCCGCGTGTAGCGCCACCAGATCGCCGTCAGTCCACCGGCACACATCGCCAGGAACGCCGACGCACCCCCCAGCACCGCGACCACCGCCTTGTCGGTGCGGGCATAGGAGTTGGCCGCCCCCTCGAACAGCACCGCCCCGCCATGGCTGGCCGAGGCGACGTTGCCGGCCTCGTCCTTCGCGCCGAGTTCCCACAGCGCGTTGGGCGCGACCTTGTAGGTCTCGTTGGTCGGCGTCTCCGGGTGACATGGGGTGCACCGGTTGTGCATGATGTCCGCGACCTCGGTGAACGCGACCGGCGTCGTCCGCTTGGAGCCCGGCGACAAGAGCGTCGTGTCTCCGACCAGGATGAGCACCAGCCCGAGGGTCGCCAGCGCCGCGAAGCCGGTGGGCCAGAGCCACATCGGCTGGGTGAAGCGCATGTTCATGCCCAGGCGCACGAACGCGCTGCCCGCGGCCAGCACCAAGAGCACGAGCCAGCTCTGCGGGTGGCCGTAGGTCGACGGGAAATGCCCGCTCAGCATGATGAAGAGGAGCGGGAAGGTGAAGTAGTTGTTGTGGACCGAGCGCTGCTTGGCCTGGTAGCCGATCGCGGGGTCTTGCTCGCGGCCCTCGAGGGTGGCGGCGATGAGCTCGCGCTGCGACGGCATGATGACCATCCAGACGTTGCCCGTCATGAGCGTGCCGACGAGGACCCCGACGTGCATGTACGCCGCGCGCCCGCTGAAGAAGCTGAAGTACACCGCGGACGCGGCGACCAGGATGGCCATCGTCAGGAACGTAGCGACGCCGACGTGCTTGCCGATCGCGGTGCGCCACACGAGGTCGTAGGCCAGGAACGCCGCCGGCAACGAGACCAAGCTGATCGTGACGGCGGTGCGCGGCGTGATGTCGGCGATGGTGGGGTCGACCATCATCGACGCCGCGCTCATGTAGTAGATGAGGACGAGCAGCGAGATGCCGCTCAGCCAGGTGATGCCGTTCTGCCACTTGAACCAGTGCAGGGTCTTGGGCATCTGCGCCGGCTCGAGGAACTTTTTCTCGACCTGGTAGAACCCGCCCGAGTGCACCATCCAGATTTCGCCCACGAGACCCGGCTTCGAGCCCGCGGGTTTCTCGAGGTTTCGGTCGAGCCAGTTGAACAGCATCGAGTTGCCGATCCACATGATGCCGGCGATGAGGTGCACCCATCGCGTGACCAGGTGGATCAGCTCACTGACGTGGTCGAGCATCGACCGGGCAGCATAGTGCTACCCGGCGCGGCGGCGCTCGAGGATCTTGGCGAAGCTCCGGAGACGCACCTCCTCGAGGGTCAAGCCCGTGCGAGCGAGGACCTCCTCTTCGGGGACGGCCCCGCACCCGATGCCGCGGAGGAAGTAGTTGAGCAGGCCCTGGCCGGTGGCGGCGTCGTCGAACACGTCGCCGAGCAGCGTGGCCTGCGCGGCCTTGGCCACGAAGTTCTTCAGGCGGTCGGCGGCGGCGTCGAACCCCGAGAGAAAGAACGCGTACACGGCCGCGTAGCGGATCGGCAGCTGCGCCGGGTGCAGGTCCCACCCCTGGTAGAACGCGCGCATGAGCGAGTCCTGCACGTGCCCGTACTGGAGGCGCCACGCGGCGTGCACGCTGGCCTGGTTCTCGAACCGCTCGAGCGCGGTGAGCGGCCGCCCCTCGGGCCGGTGAACGGGTACGGGCATGACGTTGGTCGCCCCGTCCGACAGGAACACCCCCGTGCGCGCGAGCGAGACCTGCATCGCGTGGCGGGCGAACGAGCATGACGGGTGCGTCATGTGCTGGTGGGCCGCCGTGATGCTGCAGCTCGCGGTGTAGTCGTACGTCCCGAAGTGGACGCCGACGCAGCGACCCCTCGCGGCGCGGAGCAGCTTGGGCATGTTGATCGCGCCCGAGGCGTCGACCACCGTCTGCGTCAGCTCCATCATCAGCTCCAGGCGGATCGAGCCCGCCGGCTGCGCGAGGCCCTTTTCGAGCAGTTCGAGGAGCTCGACGAGCGCCGTCACGTGCTCGGGGATCGTGACCTTGGGCAGCGTCACCCGGAACCAGGGCGGCACGTGGCCGAGCACGCGCACCAGCGTCGTCACGAAGATATCGAGGGTGCGAAACCCGCGCACCCGGGTCTCCTCGGCGAACGACTTGATCCGGATGCCGTAGAACGGGCACATGATGCCCTCGCGGATGCCCTTGGCGAGCTCCTCGGCACCGCGAACCGCAGCGGCGTCCTCTTCGGCGTCGGGGCGGGTGCCGAAGCCGTCCTCGAAGTCGATGCGAAAGTCCTCGACCGGCTCGCGCTCGAGCTTGGCTCGTACGCGCGTGTAGATCGCGTGAGCGAGCCATGCGGCGTCGTTCACCGCCCGCACCGCGGCGGGATCGGTGGCGAGCGCGGCCTCGAGCCGCTCGATGCCGGCGAGATCGGCGGGGAGCGAATCGGCCCCGGGGAGGCCGATCGCCCGCGCGAACGTGACGAAGTCGGGCGCGTACTCGTCGAGGGCCGCGCGCGCCCCGGCGCCGAGCTTCGCCGCCATGTCGTGCTTGAAGAGCTGCGCCCCGCCGTAGACGGTGTGCACCGGCTGGCGCTCTTCGGGCTCGCCCGGGAACGCTCGGGTGAAGATCTCGTTGCCCTCGCGCAGCCTGGAGACGATCTCGCGCGTGGCATCTTCCGACAGGGTGGTCTGCATACGGCTGGGGATTCTACTCGCGAAAGCGTTGTCTCGGAGAGGTGCGCGTCCGTATCCTCCGCCGCCATGAGCCCCCTCCGAGCTGCCCTCGTGCTTTCGATCTTCGCGTCTCTCGGCGTCGTCTTCACGCCTGCTTGCAAGCCGAAGACGGGCGGCAAGTGCAGCGGCAGCCAGGGCGCCTGCCAGGACGGCGACACCGCGATCCTGTGCATCGGCGGTGAATGGAAGGAGGTCGAGTGCCGCGGCACCACCGGCTGCATGAAGCCGGGCATCCCGCTCGGCACCGGCGACGTGACGTGCGCGCACGACAAGGCCGAGGCCGGCGAGGCGTGCGAGAAGATCGACGAGCCCACGTGCTCGACCGACAAGAAGCAGATGCTCGTCTGCAAAGACAACGAGTGGAAGGTCGAGATGGAGTGCTCCGGTGTTCACGGCTGCGTGAACAACGCCAAGGGCGTCAGCTGCACCGGCGGCGTCGACGAGGTCGGGGCCGACTGCAAAGAAGACAATTTCTACTCTTGCACGCCCGACAAGTCACAGATGCTCGTCTGCAAAGACAAGAAGATGGTCGTCGCGAGCCTCTGCAAGGGCAGGCACGGCTGCCGCCTCCAAGGGAAAAAGGTCGACTGCGACAACAGCCTCTCCGACGTCGGCGACGTCTGCTCCGACGGCGCGATCGCCTGCTCGATGGACAAGAAGGCGTTCTTGGAGTGCAAGGGCGGAAAATTCGCCAAGAAGCAGGACTGCAAACAGCAGTGCGCAGTGTTCCTGGACAAGATCGAGTGCAAATGACCGATCGGTCGCTCTCGCCGTGCGCACGCGCTCGATAGGGGCTTGCCGGAGCCAAAAGGCCGCAGTAGTTCTAGGGCGCATGGGGAGTCCGTTTTTTCACCGTTCGGGTCCGACCAGCCCGCCTTCCAGCTCCGGTGGCCAGGGTAGGTCGGGCGTCATCCCGAGCGTCGCTCCCGCCTCCGGCCGTCAGGGGGTCAGCGCCACCGGCCGGCGCTACCCGCTCGTCGTCGACGACGACGACGCTTCGCTCCGGACCTTCGAGCGGCTCCTCGCCAAGATCCCTGCCGTCGACATCCTCCTCGCCCAGAACCCCAGCCAAGCGCTCGGCCTGGTCTCGATGCTCGATCCGGCGCCCCAACCCATCGTCGTCTTCTTGGATGTGCTCATCCCGGGCATGGACGGTCCGCGGTTCGTCCACGCG
>CALKVR010000192.1 GCA_938004815.1 uncultured Polyangiaceae bacterium
CAGGAGCGCCCGGCCCCGCAGCTCGTGGATGGCGGCGAAGATCTCTTCTTTGCTGCGGAACGTCGCGTACACGGTGGCGAGCGCGAGGCCTGCCTCGTTCGCGACGTCTTGCATGCGCGCGCCCTCGTACCCGCTCTCGGCAAAGACACGCTCCGCTGCCTCGAGGACGAGGGTCCGGTGCAGCCCGCGCCGGGCCGACCGAGCCGCCTCTTTGCGTACGGTCGACTTCTCCACGCGCCTCAGCTCAGCTCGGTGATGCGGATGGTCTTGGTCGGGCAGTACTTCTCGGCCATCTTCGCCTTGCCGTACTGGCTCGGGTCGGGGAACGCGCTGATGAGCTCGACCTTGCCGACGCCGGCGACCTTGAACACCTCGGGCGCCTCGCCCTGGCAGACGGCGTGGCCCTGGCAGAGATCGAGGTCGACCTCGACCTTGAACTTGCGCCCGGCGTACGCGGCCGCGCCGGCGTTCGCGTCTTTGCCGGTGTACTGGAAGTGCTTGATGCCCTCGCGCTTCTTGTAGCGCACGCGGCACGGCTCTTTGGGGCCCACGACCAGGCCATGAAAATCGCTCTCGACCTTCGGGACCTCGAGGGTGAAGTCGAAGCGCCGCAGCAAGATCGTGAGGATCGCCTTGACCTGCAGGATGGCGAACGCGTTGCCCATGCACTTGTGGCGCCCACCCCCGAACGGGATGAACGCGAAGTCACGCTTGTCCTCTTCGCGACCGGGCATGAACCGGTCCGGGTCGAACGCGGTCGGGTCCTTGAAGTGCTCGGGCATCTGGTGCGCGACGGTTGGCGAGACGATGACCCACGAGCCCTTGGGGATGAAGTACCCCTTGTAGGTGAAGTCTTGCTCGGCGACGCGCACGAGCATGAAGAGCGGCGGGTGCAGGCGCAGCGTCTCGAGCACCACCGCCTCGGTGAGCGGGATCGAGCGCAGGGTGTGGAACCCGGGGACGGTGCCGTCGCCGAACACGCCCTCGAGCTCGTCGCGCACTCGCGCGAGCAGGTCGGGGCGCTGCGCGAGCTCGATGATCGCCCACGCGGTCGTGACCGAGCTCGTGTGGTGCCCGGCGAACATCGACGCCACCAGCATGCCGGTGATCTCGTAGTCGGTGAGAGGCGCGCCGCCCTTGTACTTGGCGTCCATGAGGGTCTGGAGAAAGTCCTCGCCCTTGCGCTGGCTGGCCTTCCGCTGCTCGATGATCTTCGTCACCATTTCTTCGAGCCGGACGCGCGCCTTGTCGCGCTCGCGGAAGCTCGGGATCGGCAGGTTCGCGTTGATGTACGCGAGCGGTGTGATGCCGCGCTCGAGCGACGTGTAGACGGCCGCGAACTCTTCGTTCATGCCGCCGCGGAACTCTTTGCCGAGCAGGCAGTGGCTCGACGTGTAGTTGGTGAGCACGCGGCAGTAGTCGACGAGATCGATCTCGCCCCGGTCGCCCCAGCCGGCGATGCTCTCTTCGACCTCTTGCACGACGATCTCGCCGTACGTGCGCATGCGCCGGTCTTTCAGCGCGGGGAGCAGCATCTTGAGCTGCTCGTTCATCTTGTCGTGGGGCGCGTCGTAGACGAGGCCCTTGCCGAAGATCGGCGTCATGATCTTGTAGGCCTCTTGCGGCGAGAGCTGGCTCTCGGGCGCGCGGAACACGACCTCGTGCGCGTCGGGCCCGAACATCGCCACCATCTTGCGACCCATCACCTCGAAGCAGGCCGATCGCCGAACGAACGAACTCGACCGTGTGGCCGACGAGCGGCATCCCGCCCGCGAGGCGCGGCGGCTCCTTCAAACCCTCCGGGAGAGGGGCCTTCTTGCGGGTGACCTTCTGGAGCAGGGGCTCGAGCATGGCGGGGACGTACACCATGCTCCGTCGATCTGAAATGGCGATTTCATTTTCCGAAATCTTTGTTGCTCGGGCAACGATGGCTCGACCAAATTCGTGGCAGGTGCGAATTTGGGCGGGCCCGTTGACCAGATTCGCGTCTGCCACGAAAATGGTCGGGTGCGACGTCGGCATCTGCAGACCCCGATCGAGCAGATTGCGTTCGCGACGGCGAAGATGGCCTTCGTGTCGGGACCTCGACAGGTAGGCAAGACCACGCTCGGTAGAGCCCTGATGGAGGGCCGTGTCAGCGGGGCCTACGCCAACTGGGATGACGTCAACACGCGGAGGGCATGGGTGAAAGACCCGAAGCTCCTCGTGCCGGCCGCGGCTGGGCGCTCCGGCCGACCGCTGCTCGTGCTCGACGAGATCCACGAGGCCCGCCTCTGGAAGCGAAACCTCAAGGGGCTATTCGATACGCTCGAGTCGCCGCTCGACATCCTCGTCACCGGCAGCGCCCGCCTGAACGTCTACAAG
>CALKVR010000193.1 GCA_938004815.1 uncultured Polyangiaceae bacterium
CGTTATGGCTTCGGGTCTGTAAAGGCGCGTCCCCAGGCTCGTCAGCCGCCAGCCCGCGCGAGGGCGAGCCGAGCCGCCGGCACGAGCTGCGGCGCACAGGCCAGACCGGTGGACGCATCGACGTCCGCCCCCGCCAGCGCGCGCTGCGACGCCTGATCCAAGGTGGCGACATCCGTCCAGGCGATCACGGCCCCACCGGGATCGCGCGCGCCCGGCCGCCAGATCGGCAGCGCACCGTCGCGGCCAGCGATCGGCAGCGGGCGCCCGGCGCGCCGCGACGCCTCGGCGGCGACGCGGACGACCACGTCGGCGGTCAGGCCGGGGAGGAGGAGCGGGCGGGCAGCACCGTCGACCGCGACCATGACGACGCGGCCCGGCCCCGCGATCGCGAGCATGCGCTCGAGCGCGCCCGTGAGCGCGTCGTCGTCGCCGTCGACCCCGCACGAGAGCGCGAGCCCCTCGGGCACCATCACGATCGCGGCGTCGGCGCCGAGCTCGAACGCAGCCGCCGCGTCGTGCTCGTGCTCGACCACCGCGTAGACCCGCGCGCGGGCGCGGCCCGACGTCCACGCGAGGACGGCCTGCGCCCCCGGCGAGACGTCGCACGCGAGCTTGCACGGGCCGCGCACGATGAGGCCGACGGCCACCCGATCACCGGCTCGCACGCGGACGCCGTTCGTCGCGACCGCGGCGCCGCCGGCGAGGGTGAGGATCGACCCGCTCGAGACGCACGGCTTGGCGAGGGCGCGCGACATGATCGCCGCTTCGCCGGTGATGCCGCCCCGCACGGTCACGACGCCCTGCGACGCCACGAGCGCGTGAGAGTCCTCGGCAACGAGCTCCTCGACGAAGAGGACGGGCGAGAGGCGATGCGCCGCGTATGACTCGGCGAGCGACGTCGAGAGGCAAGCGTGGCCGATCGCGATGCCGCCGCCGGCCGCGACGCCGCGACCCACGATCTGCGCCTCGTCGGGCTCGAGGCGAAACTCGAGCGCGCTCGAGAGATCGCGGGGCTCGACGATCGCCAGCGCCTCTTCGGGCCCGAGCACGCCGCGGCCGACGAGATCGACCGCGAGCGCGACCGCGGCCTTGCCCGAGTGGGCGAGCGGCGTGACCGCGACGACGCGGATGCCTTGCTCGCCGATCTGAAACGCGATGCGCGCAGGCCGGCGAAGCTCGGCCTCGATCGACGCCGCCATCGCGTCGAGCGCGGCGCGGTGCTGGTCGCCCAGCTGCTCGACCTCGGCGAGCGGGCGAAGGGGCCGGAGCGGCTCGATGAGCGCGCGGATCGACGGCGCGAGCTGCCCGCGCGCCGGCCCGACGCCGCTCCGCAGATCGCGCGTCACGCAGAGCCCGAACTGCGCGGCTGGATCGAGGACCTGCACGAGCACGGTGGCGCCGCTCGACTTCTGCCGGGCGCGCTCCACCAGGTACGCGATGCGCTCGGGGTAGGGCGGCAGCTTTTGCCCGAGGGCGAGCCGCTCGAGCGCCGCCTCCATGTCGCCGGGGCTCGAGCCCGGCGGCGCGCACGCCGAAAACCGCGCGGGGGTCGCGCCGAGGGCGGCCTCGGCGAACAGGCCGACGACGTCACGCGCGAGCGCTGGGCTGGCGCCGGGACCGGCGAGCGCGCCGAAGAACGGGGGCTCGGCCGGCGCGGCGGTGCGAACCACGTAGAGGGCGTCGCCCGCGATCATGTCGACGGGCGCACCGGGCACGAACGTGGTCGTCGGCACGACCGCGTCGGCCCCGAGCCGATCGAACGCGCTTCGCTGGGTCACGCCGCGCAGTCTACTTCACGCGGCAGAGCTCTTTGCCCGTGACCTTGGCGTACGGAATCCGCTTGTTGCGCGGCTTGACGTAGAGGTGCCCGCCGGGCTCGATGGGGTGGATGATCGCGCCGCTCGCGATCGGACGATCGGACGGCAGGTCCTCGATCTCGACGAAAACGTCTTTGCCCTTGCGATCGATGGCCGAGATGCTCGCGCGCCGGTCGGCGGGGTTCGCGGGCCCGCCGGGGCACTCGGCGACGACCGAGGTGATCGCGACCGCGGTGTACGCAGGGTTCACGTCGGGTCGCGCGCCGCGCCACACGAACGCGCTGTCGTCGGGGCTGCCGACCGACACGCCGAGGCAGGCGCAGTTGGTGTCGGGCTTCTTGTTGGGGTTCAGACCGAGGTCGTGCCGCACACCCACCCAACCCTGGAGGCTGCCGTGCCCGACCGTGCGCGATCCGCTCGTGTCGACCTCGCCGTCCTGATCGGTTCCCAGGCTGTGAAAGCCCTTGCGCGTCTCCCAGGCCGTGTTGTCGGCCTCCGAAGGGCTGCCGCCGCAGCCGAGCGCGACCAACGAAACCAGGCCCAGGGCGGCGACAGGGACGATCCGCATCGGGGCTAGGATCGCAAGCCGGCCGGCAGTCGGCAACTAACCGGCGCTCGCATGCTCGCGCAAACGTGCAAGTGGCCCCCGAAACCGGCCGCGATGGGCTACGTATGCGGGGTGATGAGAGCGCTGCCCGCCATCCTGCTCACCTGCCTCGTGGCCTGTCGGCAGAACGACGACCCGATGGGGGCCGAAGACCTGCTCGAGCAGGTCCAGGCCGACGACTACCGGTCGTGGCAGCGCGCCCCCGGCTACGAAGAGCGACGGCCGAGCGACGCCCCGCACAGCGACAACGTCGACATCTTCGTGAACGACGTCGTGGCGGCACGCCCGGCGCCACCGAGTGGCCGGTCGGCTCGGTCATCGTCAAGGACGGCTACACCGACGACGGCGAGCTCGCCCTCATCGCCTTGATGGAGAAGCGCGACGACGGCTGGTACTGGGCCGAGTACGACGGCGAGGGCACGTCGCTCTACTCCGGCAAGCCGGCCGTCTGCACCGACTGCCACGGCTCGGGCTCCGACTTCGTCCGCGCGTTCGCGCTCCCCTGATCTCCCCCCC
>CALKVR010000194.1 GCA_938004815.1 uncultured Polyangiaceae bacterium
GCCCCCGCCCATGAGCCCCCCTCCGAGCGACACGCCCATCCGTTTCCGCACCGCGAGCGGCGCGCTCGTCGCGCGCGTCGCCCTCGACACCTTTCGGACCGAGGCCGTCTACGCCGCCGCGTTCAGCTTCATCGATCGAGCGTGGGTTCGGCTCGAGCGACCCGACCCCGAGCACGTCGACGTCGTGCTCGCGCCCAAGTCGGGCGAGCCGCCGGCCGAGGCAGAGGTCGAGGAGGCCCTCTGGGGCGCGCGCCTGCACGTCGAATCGGCCGATGCGGGGCGCGCCTACGTCGAAGACGTCGTGCTCCGCGGGCTGGGCGCGCCCGCGCCCGAGCCCGAGCCGCTGCCCGAGTTGGGGCCTGACGATCTCGCGGCCTTCGAGGATCCGCTCGGCATCGCCAAGAGTTGGGAGGAGACGCACAAGAAGCCGTGAAGGCGCTCGTGAAGGTCGGCTACGCGTGCAACGAGAACTGCACGTTCTGTCACACGGCCGATGTGCGCCACTTGAACGACGACGCCGACCGCGTCGACTGGAAGATCGAGCGCGCCAAGCGCCTCGGCTACGACATGGTCGTGCTCTCGGGCGGCGAGCCGACGGTACGGCCCGAGCTGCGGCGCTGGGCCGCCAAGATCGCTTCGCTCGGCCTCGACCTCGGCCTGGTCACGAACGGCCTCGTGCTCTCGTACAAGGGCCTCGCCGACGAGCTCATCGAAGAGCGGCGCCTCAAGTACGTGTACATGTCGCTCCACGGGGGCACGCCCAAGGTGCACCGCTCGGTCGTTCGCGCCGACACCTTCGCTCGAGCGCTCGCCGCGCTCGACAACCTCGAGGGTCGCGTGCCCGACCTCACCGTCAACTGCGTCGTCACCACCGCGAACCTCGGCTCGCTCGACGGGCTAGTCGACCTCCTGGTCGACCGCGAGGGCATGACGCTCAAGTTTTCGATGACCCAACCAAAGGGCGGCGGCGCTCACGCGTTCGACGTCATCGTCCCCGACGTGACCGCGTGCGGCCGCGCCGTCCACGCCGCCATCACCCGCGGCATGACCAAGACGTCATCGCTTCGGTTCGCCCACGACGGCATCCCGTTCTGCCATCTGCCCGGGCTCGAGCACCTCTACGACGACCTCAAGACCCACCGCTACGCGACCATGATCGAGGCCGACGAGGATGACTTCGTCCCGGTCGACGACGTGGCCAAGGTGCACCCGCCTGCGTGCCGCGACTGCGCGCAGAGGGGGCCGTGCCCGGGCCTCTACCGCGGCTACTTCGAGGCGCGCGGCGCGGCCGAGCTCACCCCGGTGCTCGGCCCGCGATCGAACGCCTACAATTTCGTGCCCGAGCGCGACTTCGCGACGCTCCCAGGCGAGCCATGCCCGGTCCTGACCGATGGGCCGACGCCTCACGATCGCGCGCGCACGATCCTCGTCCGCCTGAAAGATCGGCTGCGCCTCTTTCGCACCGAGACACGCGACTTCTCGGACGACGAGCTCGCGACGACCAAGCTCGCGCTCGGTCAGGTCTACGTCGACGTGTCGAAGAAGCTCTTCGTCGACGACTTTGCGCGCGACCTCCGCAAGCTCGACCGCAGCGCCGCCTGCGAGGCATGCCCGGCGAGCCCGCGCTGCACCGGCGCCTACGAGCCGAGGAGAGACGACGTCTTCACCCGCGACGACGGCCGGGTGCTCGCGATCGTGGCCGGCCTCGAGGGGCGGGTCCTCGATCTCGGCTGCGGCGAGGGGCGCTACCTCGACGCCCTCGCGCCTGCGCTGGCGGCGGGCCGGGTGCGCTACACGGGCGTCGACCCCGACGAAGCCCGCCTCGCGCTCCTGCGGCCGCGACACCCCCAGGCGAGCTTCGTTCGCGCCGAGGCCGAGACGCTGCCGGGCGACCTCGGAGCCTTCGACCACGCGCTCTTCCTCCGGAGCTTCAACCACCTGCACGATCCGCGCACCGCCGTCACGTCCGCGCTCGACCGTCTCCGCCCCGGCGGCACCCTCACCCTCGTCGACAACGTCGCCTTCGGACTCGTGCGCGCCGCGGAGCGGGCCGCCCGCGCCGAGGCCGCACCCGGCGGCCGGTTCGAGCACTTCCGCAACGACGGGGCCGCCGAAGCCCTCGAGCGCCTCGAGGGGCTGCCGCTGACGCTCGTCGAGCGGCGCGAAGTCGGCCCGGACACCTCCAACCAGTGGCTGCTGCGCTTCGAGGTCCAGGCGCTATCATGAGGCCCGCATGACGGCGCGCGCGCCCGTTCGACTGCCGGTGCTGGGAGCAGCCCCGGACACGGCCTGGACCGACTTCCAGAACGACGTGCTGGCGCGGTCGAAGACGCTGTCGCACGAGAGCGCCGCCCACGAGAAGCGCAACTGGGTGCGCCTCAGCTACGACTGCAACAACCACTGCATCTTCTGCCTCGACTCGAACGCGCACGACGGCACGATGCGCCGCAACGACGACGTCAAGGCGCAGATCATCGAGGGTAAGAAGCGGGGCGCCGAGCGGCTCATCCTCTCGGGCGGCGAGCCCACGATGCACCCCAACTTCCTCGACTTCGTGCTGCTCGGCCGCAAAGCGGGTTACCGCAAGGTGCAGACGGTGACGAACGGGCGCATGTTCCGTTACCCCGAGTTCCTCGAACGCGCGGCCGACAACGGCCTCGACGAGATCACGTTCTCGCTCCACGGCCACACCGCCAAGCTGCACGACGCCCTCGTGGGTACGCCCGGCGCTTTCGAAGAAGAGGTGGCCGGCTTGCGCGCCGCGCTCGACTCGCAGCGGTTCATCGTCAACGTCGACATCGTCATCAACAAGCGCAATGTGGCGCACCTGTCCGAGATGCTCGAGACGTTCATCTCGTGGGGCGTGCGCGAGTTCGATCTCTTGCACGTCATCCCGTTCGGCAACGCGTGGACCGAGGCGCGCGAGCACCTGTTCTACGA
>CALKVR010000195.1 GCA_938004815.1 uncultured Polyangiaceae bacterium
AGGTGACATCGTGACGCATCGGCGATCTTCGGGTTGGGCTCGGGCGGTCTCGGTGGTCGCGGCCCTGGTGGCCGCGACGTTGCCTCCTCGCGCCGTCGCGTGGTGGCTCGCGGACGAGGCTCGGCCCGCGTTTCGCGGCGAAGCACACGCCGAGCGCGCGATCGCGCTCGGCGCGGCGCGGTGGGGGTCGGTCACGCCGGCCGACTTCGGGACGGGCTCGGCGCTCTTCGATCGGGAGTGGGCGTTCGGCACGCCGATGATGCGCGCGGCGTGCCTCGCCCAGGTCATCCTCCGACACCCCGACCTCGAGGCGGAGCTCGCGCCGCACCTCGGCGTGGCGGCCGCAGACCTCGCGGCGCCCGGCGCGCGCGCGTTCACCGTCCGGCAGTGGCGGTCCGACCCGCTCGAGGCCGACGTGCCGGGCCACGATCACGTCGCCTTCTTGGGGTACGGGGGCTTCGCGCTGGGCCTGACGCGCGCCGCGGCAACGTCGCCCGCGGCAGAAGATAACTATAGTGTCATGATGTCGCGCCTGCGCTCCCGTCTACGGGTCGCTCGGGGGCGCTGGCTCGAGACGTATCCTGGTGAGGTCTACCCGGTCGACGTCGCGTCGGCTGTGGGCGCGGCCGCGATCGATGCCCGCCTGCGAGGGCGAGACCCGCTCTCGGACCCGGATATCGCCGCCGCGCTCGAGCGGGTGCGCGGGGCAACCGACCCCGCGACGGGCCTGCTGTACCAGGCGATCGATCCCGAAACTGGCGAGCCGCGTGACGGCCCGCGGGGTTCGGGGACGCTCTTGGCGGCGTATTTCATCCTTCCGGCTGATCCCGACCTCTCGCGCGCCTGGTTCGAGGCCGGCCGGCGTGAGCTCGCGGGCTCCGTCCTCGGCTTCGGCGTCATGCGGGAGCGTCCGCGCTCGGCCCCTGGCCACGGCGACATCGACTCGGGGCCCATCGTCTTCGGCTACGGCGTCTCGGCGACCGGGTTCGCCATCGCGCCGGCGCGCGCGTTCGGCGACGAGGGCGTCTACACGACCGCGACCGCGACCGCCGCGCTCTTCGGGGCGCCCACCGCGGGCCCCGGTGGCGAGCGCTCGCACGTCACCGGGGGGCCGCTGGGCGACGCCATCCTGTGCGCGATGGGTACGTCACCGACCCCGGCCGAGGTCGCGGTCTGGCTCGATAGGGTGCGATCATGAGGGCTTGGCTCCGCGCCCGCCCGCTGCTCCGTTGCTTGTCGATCTACGTCGCGGCCGAGGCGGTGGTCCTGATTTGCCACACTGTGCTCACTGCGCTGCTACGTGAGCGCTCACTCGCGGCGTCCATGCTCGCTGGCGACTTGTCGCCGTCGCTTCTGGGCGGCGTCGGGCTCGTCGTCGTACGCCTCGCCTTGCTCATTTTCGTTCCGGCTCTGGCGGTCGCGCACCTCGTGTACGCCCTCGTACGCCGCGTGCTGGCGCGCACGATCACCAATCGGGCGGTCGTGGCAGGTTGCCCCGATCGCCCGCGCGCTGTCGCAAGCTCGTAGCAGCGGCAGGTGAGCCGGGACAGTTTCGCCACAAGAATCGTCGGCATGTGGCTTGCGAGGGACGGTGCCGGAGTTGAACCCGTCATGCATGCGTCCCCGTTCGTAGTCGGCGTGGGAGCTTCGGCCGGAGGTCTCGAAGCTCTCGAGCAGTTCTTCGCAGAAATGCCCCCCGACACGGGCGCTGCGTTCGTCGTCGTTCAGCACCTGTCGCCCGACTTCAAGAGCGTCATGGATGAGCTGCTCGCGCGCCGCACGAAGATACCGGTGACGCTGGTCGAGGACGGCGTGACGGTGGAGCCGAACCACATTTACCTGATCCCCCCGAAGAAGGAGATGATCATCGCCGGCGGGCGGCTCCTCTTGAGCGACAAGGGCACGCACCACGAGCTCGCGCTGCCGATCGACATTTTCTTTCGCTCGCTCGCTCAGGACGTCGGCGAGCGCGCGATCGGCGTCGTTCTCTCCGGAGGCGGGAGCGACGGGTCGCGTGGCATCCGCGACATCCACGAGGCAGGTGGTTTGGTCGTCTGCCAAGACGAAGCGACGGCGGCCTTCGATGGAATGCCGCGTAGCGCGCGCGACACCGGTATCGTCGACCATGTCGTGCCTCCCGGCGAGATGCCGCGCATCGTCGTCAACCACATCAAGCGGCCCGAAGGCGCGCGGGAGATGGCCCATGTCGAAACCGCGCCTGCCCGCGGCATCACCGCTATCTTTCGGCTGCTGCACAAGGCGTTCGGGATCGATTTCTCCAACTACAAACCGAACACCGTCGCCCGCCGCATCGAGCGCCGTCTCAACCTCGGTCCCGCGATCGACTTCGACACGTACGTCGATCGCCTAGGCAACGACCCTGTCGAGCTCGACGCGCTCTACCGCGATCTGCTCATCGGTGTGACCCGCTTCTTTCGTGACGAAGAGGTCTTCCAACTGCTCGAGCGGACGGTCGTTCCCAAGATCCTCCAGTCCAATGCTTCGGAGGAGATCCGCGTTTGGGTGCCAGGGTGCGCTACCGGCGAAGAGGCATATTCGATCGCCATCCTGTTCGACGAGGCACTCAAGCGAGCGGGCGACAAGCGCCGGCTCAAGGTGTTCGCTACCGATGTCCATCAGGGGTCCCTCGAGCACGCCAGCCGCGCCCTTTACGCAGAAGACGCCTTGGCCACCGTGAGCCCCGAGCGCGCCGAGCGGTACTTCGAGCGTCAAGGCCGCACGGTTCAAGTCGTATCCGACCTTCGCCAGCACGTCGTCTTCGCGCGACACAACGTGATGCGTGACGCGCCGTTCACGCGCGTCGACCTCGTCAGCTGTCGCAACCTGCTGATCTACTTTCAGCCCTTGGCCCAGAGCCGGGTCCTGGGGCTGTTTCACTTTGCGCTGAAGAACAAGGGCTTCCTGGTCCTCGGCCCCAGCGAGAGCCCCGGAGCGCTCATCGACGACTTCGAGGCGGTCGACAACCACTGGCGCGTGTACATGAAGTACCGCGAGCACCGCGTCTCGATGGACCGAGGGGCGATTCCCCGCCTGCACGAGCGGACGGCCATCAACGTCGGGTTCGGCCACCCGCAGTACCCCATCGCGCAGACCGTCGCGATCTACGATGCGCTGCTCGAGGAGCACATGCCGCCGAGCCTGCTCTTGAACGAGCGGCGGCAGCTCGTGCACGCGTTCGGGGGCGCGGGGCGGTTCGTCAAGGTCAGGGACGGTCGGCCGTCGCTCGACGTTCTGGACCTGGTCGAGCCCGACCTCAAGATCGCCCTCGCGGGCGCGATCCAGCGCTCGCTCAAAGAAAAGGCGCCCGTGATCTACAGCGGCCTCCGTCTGTCGATCGACGACGCGAACGAGCTCTTCAGGCTGACGGTGAAGCCGGTCTTCGCCAGGAGCCAGCCGCTCTTGCACCTATTGGTATCGATCGAGGCCGAGGCCACGACCGCCGCGCTGCCCGTGACCGAGACCGAGTACAACCTGGGCAAGGTCTCGCGCGACCAGCTCGACACGCTCGAGGCCGAGCTGCGCTACGCGAAAGAGAACCTGCAAGCGACGGTCGAAGAGGTCGAGACCAGCAACGAGGAGCTGCAGGCGACGAACGAAGAGCTGCTCGCCGCGAACGAAGAGCTGCAGAGCACCAACGAGGAGCTCCAGAGCGTCAACGAGGAGCTCTACACCGTCAACGCCGAGTACCAGAAGAAGATCGCCGAGCTCACGCAGCTCACGAACGACATGGATAACCTTCTCCAGGCGACCGACGTCGGCACGGTGTTCCTGGACGAGAACCTCTGCATCCGGAAGTACACCGCCAAGATCGCCGAGCTCTTCAACCTGTTGCCGCACGACGTCGGTCGCCCGCTCGGGACCTTCACCCATACCCTCGACGACCCGCGCCTGATGGACGACGTCGAGGCAGTGCTCTCGGACGGCCAGGTCGTCGAGCGCCAGGTCACCGACCGCACCGGCCGCCACTTCTACCTGCGCATCCTGCCGTACCGCGCGAGCGGGGCCACGCCTCCGGGCGTCGTGCTGACGCTCGTCGACATCCAGGCGCTCAAGGCGACCGAGAACGCGCTCTTCCGCGAGCGGCATCTCCTCGAGAACTTGATGGATAGCGTCCCCGACGCGATCTACTTCAAAGACGCGCGCGGCCGCTTCGTCCGCGTCAACGCGGCGATGGCTCGCCGCCTCGGCATCGAGGGGGCCAAGCTCGCGGTCGGTCAGCGCGCGGGCGACTTCTTGGCCGACGGCACCAGCAAGATCGACCAGCCCGACGAGGCGGTGCTCGGCGGCGAGGCGCAGCCCTATCTCCTCGAGGAGCACCACGTTCCCGGGGTCGGCTCGCGCTGGTACATGACCACGCGCCAGCCGCTGCGGGACCCGGCGAGCGGGGCGGTGATCGGTATGGTGGCGGTGGCGCGCGACGTCACCGATCTCAAGCGCGCCGAGGCCGAGATCCTCGCCGCGGTAGAGAAGCGCGATCAGTTCCTGGCCATGCTCTCGCACGAGCTCCGCAACCCGCTCGGCGCGATCGTGACGGCGTCACGTCTGCTCGCCGAGTACGACAAGCCGAACGGTGGCAGCCGCGCCATCGACATCATCATCCGGCAGGCCCGGCAGATGGCGTCGCTGCTCGACGATCTCTTGGAGGTCAACCGCATCACCCACAACAAGATCGATCTCGAGCGCCGGGTCCTCGACCTGCGCGCGATCGTGGCCGAGGCGGTGACGGTCACCGCGCCGGTCTACGACCGCGCCAAAATCAAGCTGAGCGTCGAGACCGGCGACGAGGCGCTCTGCGCGAACGTCGACCCGACCCGCATGCAGCAGGTGCTCGTGAACGTGCTCGGCAACGCGGCCAAGTACAGCGAGTCGCAGAGCTCGGTCGAGCTCACGGCCTTCCGCGACAGCAAGGAGATCACCATCATCATCCGCGATCACGGCATCGGGATCGAGCGCGGCATGACCGACAAGATCTTCGACCTCTTCGTCCAGGGTGGGAACGGCTCGCTGGCGCGGACCGATGGCGGGATGGGGGTCGGGCTCACCCTCGTGCGGTCGCTCATGACGATGCAGGGCGGCACCGTGACGGCCGAGAGCGACGGCCCGGGCAAGGGCAGCACGTTCACGTTGAAGCTCCCCGCCGTCGATCCCGCCGCGGAGTCGCTGGCCGACCGCACCTCGACCGCCGGCGCCGACGTCCAGGGCGTTCGGCGCATCGCGATCATCGACGACAACACCGACAGCTGTCAGATGCTCGAGGCCTTTCTCTCGCGCTCGGGCCACGAGGTCCACTGCGCCTTCGACGGCGAGAGCGGCCTGCAGATGATCCAGGACGCCAAGCCGGACATCGCCATCGTCGACATCGGACTGCCCAAGCTCACCGGCTACGAGGTCGCGTCGAAGCTCCGCGCCAAAGCCGGCTCGAAGAGCATCTACCTCGTGGCGCTCACCGGCTACGGCAGGCCCAGCGATCGCAAAGCGGCGATGGACGCAGGCTTCGACGAGCACCTCGTCAAGCCGCTCAAGCCGCGCGACCTCGAGAGGATCCTCCAGTTTCGCCGCACGAGCGAGGACGACAGCTACGACGGCGCGCGCTGACGCTGGTGGCGTCAGGCGCGCACGCGCCTGACCGCAGCCGAGACCACCTTGCCGTCGAGGGCCGCGCCCGTCGTCTTGAGGTGCTTCATCGCGACGCCGGTGGCGGCGCCGTCGTTGGGGGCGGCGCGGACCGCGTCGCGTACGGCGTCGAGGAGCGCGACGACGTCGTCTTCGCCCAGCGTCTTGGGGAGGAACTGCGAGAGGACCTCGATCTCGCGCTTCAGCGTCGCCTGGCGCTCGGCGTCCGAGACCTGGCCCATCGTGTCCTCGAGCGACTTGACGATCTTCTTCACGATCGCGCGCGCCTCGTCGTCGTCGCCTTTGCGCCCGTCGCGCGCGGCGTCGGTCGTGATCTCGCCGACGGCGACGCGGAGGATCTCTTTGGTCGTCACGTCACCGGCCTTCATGGCCTTGAACATCTGGGCTTTGATTTCGTCGAGGAGCACACCCCGTCTTAGCACCGTTACCGCCCGGCGACGGCCTCTGGGCTCGGGCTCCGTTCTACGATCGGGGCGCCGATGCCGAAGACGACGTGGGGAGCGACCAAGCCGAGGCCGAGGTGAGGCCCGGCCCCGGTCGTGATCTCGGAGAACCAAATCGGCACGCGGGCCTCCATGTAGAAGAGGCCGGCGACGATCGAGGCGGGCACGATCGTCGGACCAAAGAAGCCGCTGTCGCGGACGCGTACGGTGGGATCGTCGGTGGACTTCGAAGCGAACAGGTATCCGCCCGCGAACCCTGCGCCGAGCCCGAAGACGTCGACGGGGCGGTACTCGAAGTCCAGGCTCGTGCCGACCAGGCCGATCAACGATTCGTCGGCGAGGGCGGCGCCGCCCAGGACGCCCGGCTGGATCCAGAGACCATCTGCGGGTTGCACCGCGACCTCGACCAGGAGCAGCGGCCCGCCGCTGACGAAGACCGGGTCGGACGGCTCGATGGCGACGATCGTGCCGACGCCCCCCTGAAGGCGAACGAGCGTGTCCTCGGGCTCTGGCGGCGGCGGCGGCTGGAGGCAAGGGAGCGGCGACAGGCACGGTTGCGGCGGCGGCAGCGGGTCGAAGCTCAGCTCGACCTTCTCTCCTGCGCTCACCTCCAGCTCGCGCGACCGCACCTCGCCGTCGCGCGCGATGCGGATCAAGTGGCGCCCCGGCGAGAGCCGGAGCCCGCGCGCGGCCTGCTCGGTGGGGACGGGAGCGCCATCGATCTCGAGGAGGACGCGGTCGGGGTCGGCGATGCGCACCGTGACGAGGGCCGTCGCGTTCTGGAGCCCGCGCAGCTGCTCTTCGATGCGAGGGTCGGGGCCGACGCAGTGCAGGTGTTGCTCGGCGATGGCCGCCGCGTCCGCCGTCGCTCCGCGCTGGACGTCGGCGTTGATGATGTTGAAAGCGAGGGGCGCGAGGGGGGCGAGCAGGTAGGCCTGCCGAAACGCCTCCGACGCCTCGGCGAAGCGGCCCTCCTCGAAGAGGCGCACCCCGGCCTCGAAGTGGAGCTTCGACTCGGCCACCGCTTCGGGGGTGGGGGAAGGCGCCGGCGGGCAATCGGGCACGGGCGCCGGCGATGGCTGGGCGACCGCGTCCGTGGGCGAGCCGGCGGCGAGCCCCGCGCTGGCGAGCGCCGAGGCGACGAAGAGGGCACGCCGCGCCAGGATCGCCGACTTGTCCGAAGCCTCGGCCGGATCACCCGCCCGACGCGGCGGGGGTTGGGAGACATTGCGCGGCGCCACGCGTTGGCCTTTGCCATGGAGCCCTCGAGGAAGGTAACCTCGACGGCCTTCCCCCATGCCGAAAGAGCGCGTTTACGGGCTCGAGGCCGTCCGTACCGACGGATGGTTCGAGCGGATCGGTGAGGGGATAGGCAGCTTTCAGGCGCTCTGTGAGATCGTCGGCGAGGCCTTCTTCGCCTTCTCGATGATCACGGGGGCCCGGATCACCGCGCTCACCGTCGACCGGCGCAACCCCGACAACACCATCGTCGACTTCGTCGTGGGGGCGCCCAGCGACGAAGAGGTCGAGAACGCCGAGCCGCAGCGGCTGACCCTGGCCGACTTTCGACAGCGGCTCGTGGGCGCGCTCCTGACCGAGGACACGCCCACCCCGCCCCCGGACAAGGACTCGGACATCGAGGGGCTGCAGCAGCACATCGGGGTGCGGTACTTGTTGCTCGCTCCGATCTACGGCTACAGCCTCCGCAAGCTGGTCGTCCGCGGTGCGACGAGCGAGGTGGTCGCCCTGCACGACGGCGACGAAGAGCGGCTCGAGCTGAACGAGCTCCGGAACCGCATCCGCGCGCACGTTCGTGAAGAGCTCGAGCGCGCGAGCATGGGCCAGCGGTCGGCCATCGATCTGACGAAGGTCGGTGAGGCCGAGCTCGCTGCCGAGCGGGGCGACCCCACGCGCGTCCTCCAGCTCCTCGCGAGCTGGCCAGCGCCGCTCGCGATCTTCCTGCGCACGCCCGAGGGGCAGCTCCTCGCCCCCGAGGCGCGCTCTCTCATCGCCAAGGGCCTAGGGCTCTTGGGGACGGCCTGCGTCGACCTCGGCGAGCCGCAGCAAGGAGAAGAGGTGCTGCGCCTGGCCATCCAGTACGCCCAGGACGGCCCGGTCGCGAGCGACCTGTTTCGGCGGCTGGGCCAGGCCATGCTGGGGGCCGGGCGCCACGGCGAGGCGATCGGCCCGCTGCGGCGCGCGATCAGCCTCGGCGCGTCGCCCAAGGCGGTGTGGCCGCTCCTCACCAAGGCTTTCGTCGAGCGCGAGCGCTACCTGGCCGCGCTCACCTGCCTGCGTGAGGCCCGGAGCGCGGGGGTCGAAGAGCCCGAGCTGGTCACCGAAGCCCGGAAGATCGAAGAGAAGCTCGGCGCCGCCCTGACCCGCTGGCGCGGCGTGGTTCTCACCGCAAAGGCCTGATTTTAGCCGAATTCCTCAAGCGTTGACTTGGCCGAAGGCCGACGCTACACCCGGGACCCGGGTTTCTCTGCCCGGCTGTTCATCGCTTCAACACCTGACGGTGTCGAAAAAATGGCGACTTACGTCCCGCTGCTCATCCTCTTCGTCATCGCGGCCGTGCTGGCCGTCGCCATGTTCATGCTGAGCACCTTCATCGGGCCCAAGAACCCCACGCCCGAAAAGATGGAGCCCTACGAATGTGGGAGCGAGTCGACGGGCGCGCGCAACGTGAAACCGACGGTCAAGTTCTACATGACCGCGATCCTGTTCGTCGTCCTCGATGTCGAGGTCGTCCTGCTCTACCCGTGGGTCGTGACGATGCGCGAGACGGGGTGGACGGGGCTCGCGATCATGGCGCCCTTCATGGCGCTGCTCGTCGTGGCCCTCGTCTACGAGTGGAAAAAGGGCGCGATGGGGTGGGAGCGATAGGAGCAAATCATGGCTGAGACCCGCGACCTCGGAGTGGACGCCGTACGAGGCGGAGACCCGCGTCATCGAGGGCTCCGAGCAAGGCTTCGCCACCACCCGGCTCGACGCGCTGCTCAACTGGGCCCGTCGCTACTCGCTGTTCCAGTACCCGTTCGTCACCGCGTGCTGCGGGATGGAGTTCATGGCGGTCGCGAGCCCGCGCTTCGACTTCTCGCGCTTCGGCGCCGAGGCGCCCCGTTTCTCGCCTCGTCAGGCCGACCTCTTGTGGGTCGTGGGCACGATCAGCCAGCGCCAGGCCCCCGCGCTCCGCCGCATCTACGAACAGATGGCCGACCCCAAGTACACGCTCGCGTTCGGCACCTGCGCGTCGTCGGGCGGTTTCTACGACAACTACACGACCGTGGCCGGCATCGACAAAGTCATCCCCTGCGACATCTACGTCCCGGGCTGTCCGCCGCGGCCCGAAGCCGTGCTCGACGGCCTCCTGCTCCTGCAGGACAAGATCGCGCGTGGCGACCGCACCCCGGCGATCGTCAAGCCCCGCACCGACCCGGTCCCGGCCGCGCGTGAGCTCATCTCGAGCGATCGGCTGCGGCTCGGCGCCAAGAAGTGAAACCATGAGCAAAGCGGTCCTCGACGTCCTGAAGCAGCGCTTCGGCGATGCGGTGCTCGATACCCACGCCCAGTTCGGCGACGACACCGCCGTGCTCGACCCCGACGTGTGGTTCGACGCGGCGCGGTTCCTCAAGTCCGACCCGCGCATGGCGATGACGCAGTTCATCGACCTGACGGTGGTCGACTACCCCGATCGCGACCCTCGGTTCGAGGTCGTGATGCACCTCCGCTCACTCGATCGCGGCCACCGGGTGCGGCTCAAGGCGCGCGTCGGCGACCCCTACGGCGAGGCGGCAGAGATCGACAGCATCACGCCCGTGTGGGGCGGGGCGAACTGGTTCGAGCGTGAGGCGTTCGACATGTTCGGGGTCGTGTTTCGCGGGCACCCCGACCTGCGCCGCATCCTCATGTACCCCGAGTTCAAGGGTCACCCCCTGCGCAAAGACTACCCCGCCAACAAGATCCAGCCGCTCGTCGAGTACCGCGCCGTGCCCGACAAGCTACCGCCGTTCGGCCCCGACGAGGGTATGAGCTTCGGCCGGCAGACGCACGGCTTTCATCGTGACGACCCTGTCATGATCGGCGCCCGCCGTGGCCTGGGCACCGAGATGCCCGCCATCGAGCGCGCGCAGGCGACCGCCTCCAAGAAGGGGGCCCTCGGGCCCGAGAAGGACGGCTGAGGAATGGAACCCCTCGATCAAGATCTCGGCGAGTCGGAGCTCGAGCTGCCCAGCGAGCCGATGATGCTCAACATGGGCCCGAGCCACCCGGCGATGCACGGCACCGTG
>CALKVR010000196.1 GCA_938004815.1 uncultured Polyangiaceae bacterium
TTCTTCGCGTAAGACGATGTACCGAGAACAGAGGTGACGGTGAGCGGAAGTGCGGGCCGAGCGTTGGTGTGGAAACCGGCCCTTCACTTGCGAGCGTCAGCGAGGGGCCGGTTTCCATACCAATGCGAACTTCGCGAACGCGGCACTAGCAGCTTGCGTGACAGGCGACGCTACGGTGCGAGCGCGGCTTCGATCTGCTCGCGGATCGCGGTCTCGGTGTTGGCGCTGTACGACAGCTTGGAGACGATGAGGCGATCGCGGTCGACGAACGCGCTCAGCGAGCTCGAGCCGCCGGGCCACAGGGCGAGAATATCGCCGGTGGGATCGTAGAGGGTGTAGACCTCGACCAGGCCGTGGCTGTCGCGCCAGGTCTCGCAGTAGCTCGCGTCGGGGGGCTGGCTCTGGCCATTTTCTACCACCACGTTGATCGCGACGAGCCCCTGCCCGGCGTAGTCGGCCAGGATGGCTTCTTGTTTGCCCGACACGTTCTGGCAGAGCGGACACCAGCCGTGAGCAGCGAAGATCCAGAGCGCGTCGGCGCCGCAAAAGGCGTCGAGCCCGACGTCGTTACCCGCGCAGTCCTTCACGGTGACACCAGCCAGCCGATCGCCGATGTCGAAGCCTTCGGGGAAAGCCGGGTCGGGTGCGGGACAGTACTCGGGCCCCAGGCCCCCCGCCGAGCCGGTGCTGCCGGTGGAGCTGGCGGAGGTGGAGGCGACGCTGGTGCCGCTCGCGCTGGAAACGTCCGAGGATGTGGCGCTGCCGCTCGCCCCGCCGTCGTTGTCGGCACCACCGTCGCCATCGGCGTCGCCGGAGCCCGTGCAGGCAGGGAGGAGAAGGGCCAGCAGCAGAGCGGGGAGGGTCCTCACGCCGCCCTGTACGCCGCTCGGCCGCTCAGGTTTCGCTCGAAGTGCTCGCGGACGCGAACTCGACGTCGATTCCGACCGTCTTCATGAGCCGGATGGCGTTCGTCGTCTCGACCACGCCGTCTTTCAGCCGGTAGTCGAAGACCATCTTGCCGTCCTGGATGTGGTCCGAGAAGTGGACCGTCCGGACCTTGCCCCCCGACTCGCGCGCGATCGAGACCAGGGCGAAGTCGTGCGTCGAGACCGCGCCGACGCCCCCGCGCGCGACCAGATCGAGGACCACGCCGCGGGCGCCGATCGAGCGCTCGTGGGAGTTGGTGCCGTGCAGGATCTCGTCGAGGAGAAAGAGCACCTTGTTGCCCCGCTGCGCGGCGTCGACGATCTGCTTGAGCCGCACGAGCTCGGCGTAGAAATGGCTCATGCCGCGGTCGAGCGCGTCTTGGATGCGCATGCTCGTCCACGTCTCCATCCGCGCCACGTTCGCCCGGCGCGCACAGACCGGCAGGCCCGCCAGGGCCATGACGGCGCACAGCCCCATCGACCGCAGGTACGTGCTCTTGCCCGACATGTTCGACCCCGTGACGAGCATCGCTCGCCCCGGCTCGGGCAAATCGAGGTCGTTTTTCACGCACAGTGCGGCGGGGATGAGCGGGTGGCCCAGCGACTCGGCGGTGATGCGCGCCGGGCCGTCGTCGACCTCGGGCCACGCGTAGCCCGGGTGCTCGCCGGCGAAGGTCGCGATGCTCGCGAGGGCTTCGAGCTCGCCCAGCGCCGTCAGCCACTTGCGCGCCTTTTTCCCGGAGCGCTGCCGCCAGCGCTCGAGCGCCATCGCGACCCAGACGTCGTAGAGAAAGAAGAAGTTGAACGCGAGGTGGATGAGCGTGTTGTGGCGCAGGTCGGCGAAGCTGACGACGCGCTCGAGCCGCGCGAGCTCGGCCGACGCGTTTCCATCGGTCGCACGCAGCGTCTCCACGACCTTGGAGAGCAGCGGCGACTCGAGCTCGCAGCTCTCGACCCGCGCGAAGACGGCGCGGAACCGGCCGAACGGCGCCTCACGCGACGAGACGAACGTGACCATCCGGGCGATCGCGCCGTAGAGCGCCCCCAGGATGACGAGCTGACCGAAGAGCGAGGGGACGTAAGCGAGCCCGAGCCACTTGTTGATGGG
>CALKVR010000197.1 GCA_938004815.1 uncultured Polyangiaceae bacterium
GCCGAGATCGTCGTCGTCGAGCAGGACGACGACGGCCCGGAGGTCGAGGTCGAGACCCCGTTTCCCCCGATCGTGAGGCCGACCGAGCCGAAGCCCGTCAGCGTGCCGCCGCCGCCGCTGCCGAGCGTGCCGCCGGTCGCGCCGAGCGTGCCGCCCAGCATGCCGCCACCGGGCGTGAAGCAATCCGACCTCGTCGCGGCCTTGAAGCAGATCATCGGATTGACGCGAACCGGCCGCTTTCAGGAGGCGTACCGCCAGTTCGCGGCGCTCTTCACGGATTTTTCGTTCTCGTCGTACGCCCCCGAAGAGCAGCGTCAGGCGCTTCGTCTGATGCTCATCCCCAAGATGCGGCCGCCGCCGTCCGAGGTCGTCCTCGACGCTCACCGCGCCGCGGTTTTCAGGCTCAAGAACCTGACCGAGGCCTTCAACGACGCGGGCGACTTCGAGCTCCTCGGCATCGCGTACCTCGCCCTCGACGACCAAGAAGCCGCGCGCACCGCGTTCACCACCGGCCTCGGCATCGAGCGCGAGCGCGACCCGCAGAGCGGCCTCGTCGGGGCGCTCATGAAGCGCGTGAGCGAGTTGTAGTCTCCCTCTCGCTTTGCGAGGGGGGAGACGCTAAATAGCCCTCGCGATGAAGACCTACGACGCGATCGTGATCGGTGCCGGCCCCGGCGGTTATCCCTGCGGCATTCGCCTCGGCCAGCTGAAGGTGAAGACGCTCGTCATCGAGAAAGAGTCGCCGGGCGGCGTCTGCCTGAACTGGGGGTGCATCCCGTCCAAGGCGCTCATCAACGCCGCGAACACCTACGAGAAGATGAAGCACGGGGGCATGGGCATCAAGGTCCAGAGCCTCGCCATCGACTCGAACGAGCTCCAGGACTGGAAAGAGGGCATCGTCAAACGCCTGACCACCGGGGTGCGCGGCCTCCTGAAGACGAACGGCGCCGATCTCATGATGGGCACCGCGACCGTCACGAGCCCGAACACGGTCGAGGTGGTGGGCGCCGACGGCAACAAGGAGACGATCAAGGCCGACAAGGCGATCGTCATCGCGACCGGCTCTCACACCATCGAGATCCCGACCTTCAAGTTCGACGGCAAGCAGATCATCGGGGCCCGCGAGGCGGTGAGCCTGCGCACCGTGCCAAAGCGCCTCCTCGTCATCGGCGGCGGCATCATCGGCCTCGAGCTCGGCATGGTCTACCAGAAGCTCGGCTCGCAGCTGACGGTGCTCGAGGCGCTCCCCTCGATCCTCACCGGCGTCGATCCGGATTGTTCGAAGATCGTCGAGCGCCGCATCACCAAGCTCGGCGGCACCATCCACATCGGGGCCAAGGCGCTCGGCTACGAAAAGCAGTCCGATGGTTCGATCGCGGTGGCCTTCGAGAAAGACGGCAAGCGCGACACGGTGGTGTGCGACGTCGTCCTCGTCGCGGTAGGCATGCGCCCCAGCTCCAAGGCCCTCGGCCTCGAGAAGGTCGGGGTGCACATCAACGAGCGCGGCTTCGTGCCCATCGACAAGCGTGGCCAGACGAACGTGCCCGGCATCTACGCGGTCGGCGACGTCTCGGGGCCGCCGCTCCTCGCTCACAAGGCCACCAAAGAGGGCGAGATCGTCGCCGAGGTCATCGCCGGTCACAAGGCAGCCATGGATTGGGTCAGCATCCCCGGCGCCATCTTCACCGACCCCGAGATCGCCACCGCCGGCCTCACCGCCGAGGAGGCCAAGGCCAAGGGCTACGACGTCTCGATCGGCAAGTTCCCCTTTGCGGCGCTCGGCAAGGCGATGGCCCTGAACGAGACCGAGGGGTTCGTCAAGGTCGTCGCCGACAAGAAGACGAAGCAGATTCTCGGCGTCCACATCGTGGGGCCCGAGGCGAGCACGATGATCAGTGAGGCCGCTTTGTCGCTCGAGATGGCGGCCTTCCTCGAGGACGTCAACCTGACCATCCACCCCCACCCCACGCTGGGTGAGGCCTACATGGAGGCGGCCGCTGCCGCCATGGGTCAGGCCATCCACATTGCCAACCGGTAGCAGCCTGCGCGATTCTGGCGCTCGTCATGAGCGTCGTCGCAGCAGGGCCCCCCGCCGTGCCGCAAGCTGCGCCCGCGGCTGGCCAGACGGCGCTCGACCACGTGCCCGAGGTCGGCGCGTTCGGGCAGGCGATCGCGCCCCAGAACGCGAAGGCCCGGGTCGTCAAGCGGCTGCACGCCGAGCTCGGCAAGCTCGACGCCGACGCGGGGATCGACGCGCGCGAGGCGGCGCTCATCCGACTCGCGCTCTGGGTCCGCAAGGGCCCGGCGCCGGTCGAGCTCCCGGGCGCGCCCCTCGCCGAACGCGCCCCCATCAAGCGGCTCAGGCTCCTCGTGGCCGCGCTCGAGGCGTTCCCTGCGTACGCGCTACGCCTCGGATACGTCATCGGCGCGACGCTGCTCGATCAGCGCGCTGACGACTTCTTCGGGCGCATGGGCATCCCCGGCGATCGCGGCCTCTTCGCCGAGACCGTCGACCGCCTGTCGCGCAGGCTCATGCCGCAGCCCGTCGACGAGCAAGACGTCACCCACACGCTCGCGCTCATGTTCCCGCAGAAGATCGATCTCGAGTGGTTGGCGCTCATCCCGCCTGAGCTCACGCTGCGGTTCACCACCGCGTTCAGGCGCCAAGACATGGCGCCGCTGCGCGCCTCCCGCCCCGACCGCGGTTCGCGCCCCGACCGCGGTTCACGGCACGATCGCGGCTCGCGGCCCGACACGGTGGGCGCGCTCTCGATCCGCGGCTCGCAGTCGCACTTGCCGCTCGGTGCGTTGCCGTCGCTCCCCGACGACGCGGCCGCCATCCAGTCGGCGACCCGCAGCTACAGCATCTGGTCGCCGCTCCGCGCGTCGCTGCTCGACGCCATCCTCATCCTAGCCTCGCGCGTGTCGTCGGCCGGGCTATCCGACGTCATCCGCGACCGCAGCCCGGATTGCGCGCTCCGCGACTCGCCCTTCTTTCGGCTGCCTCGTACGATCGACGCTCTGCTCGCGACGCCGCGCCACGACGTCAGCGAGATCCTCGCGTGGACGGACGACTGCCGGGCCGCCATGCTCGAGTGCCGCGAGGCGTGCCAGAGCGTGCTCGAGCACCTCGAGCAGGCCGGGGTGAGCGTCGACGTCGTCTACCGCCTCGAGCTCATCGAGCGCAGCCTCACGCGCATCGAGATGCTGATCGAGCTGCTCGTCCCCCAGGGCGAGGTCGAGCTCGCCAAGCGGTCCACGCAGCTACTTGCCGATCTGCTGACCGAGCGGCTGCGGACGCTCAGC
The DNA here is from genome assembly GCA_938004815.1 of uncultured Polyangiaceae bacterium. Classification (GTDB taxonomy): domain Bacteria; phylum Myxococcota_A; class Polyangia; order Polyangiales; family Polyangiaceae; genus Xiheicaenibacterium. Next base: position 3,307 of record CALKVR010000197.1, read on the forward strand.
CTGAGCGACATCGTCCGCACGAACACGCACATGCTGGCGCGCAAGATCATCGAGCGCGCGGGCAATTCTGGTGAGCATTACATTACCGTCACGGTTGGCGAGTACTTCAAGATGCTCGCGTCGGCCGCGGGCGGCGGGGTCCTGACCGCGGGCACGGCCGCGCTCAAGTTCATCATCGGCAAGCTCAGCCGCCCGCCCCTGCAAGAGGCGCTCATCCACTCGGCGAACTACGCGGGGAGCTTCCTCCTCATGCAGTTTTTGGGGTTCACCCTCGCGACCAAGCAGCCGAGCATGACGGCGGCCGCGGTCGCAGGGGCCGTCAAGCAAGGTGGCGGCGACCGCAGCGAGCTCGTCACGATCATCGCCCGCCTCACGCGCTCGCAGCTCGCGGCCGCCACCGGCAACGTGCTCATGGTCATCCCGGCGTCGTTCCTGGTCGACATGTGGTGGACGAGCGCCAAGGGCCACCACCTGCTCACGCCCGAGTACTCGCAGAAGGTCATGGCGTCGCTGCACCCGACCGAGAGCGGCACCATCCCCTACGCGATGCTCACGGGCGTCATCCTCTGGTCGTCGAGCATCGTCGCGGGCTGGCTCGAGAACTGGGCCGTGTATCGTCGCCTCCCCGAGGCCATCGCCGAGCACCGCCTGCGCCGGATCGTCGGGCAGCGGGTGATGTCGTGGGCGTCTCGCGCGTTCGCGCGAAACATTTCGGGCGTCGGCGGCACCGTAAGCCTGGGCCTCATGCTCGGCCTCACCTACACGCTGGGCCAGTTCAGCGGCATCCCGGTCGACGTCCGGCACGTGACGCTCTCGACCGGCTCGCTCACCTACGCCGTCTTGGGCAGCGACGACCCCGGCGTGCTCGGCGGGCCCGCCTTCACCGGCGCGGTGATCGGCATCGCCATCATCCTCTGCATGAACTTGGGCGTCAGCTTCGCGCTGGCGCTGGTGGTTGCGTTCCGAGCCCGCGAGGTCACGCTTTGGCAGGCGCTCAGGCTGCCGTTGGATCTCCTCGTGGGCTTCGTGAAATCGCCGCTCCGCTTCTTCATCCCCGTCGAGGGCGCGTCGGCGTCCGCGCACGGAAACCAGCACCACTGATGGGCCGTCGACGGGGCTATCTTGTCGCGTGCGTGCTGGCGGTGGCCGGCTGCCCCAGCGAGCCCGTCGTGGTGCCCCAACCGAACGCGACGGTGCAGGCGCCAAGGGTCCCGGCCGGTGATCTGCTCGTCATCCCGTTTCGCCCCGACAGCTTCTCCGCCTCGCCGAACCTCCTCGCGCGCGTCACCCGCAGCCCGTTCGGCTATTTTCGCTACACGAACGAGCCGTTCATCCGCGCGGTGTGTCGGACGTACGCGGACACCGTGGACACGATGCCCACCGTGAACCTGCACGGTGACGCGCACGTCGAGCAGTACGCCGTCGCCGCCGACGGCCGCGGCCTGGCCGACTTCGACGCGGCCACGCTGGGCCCGCCCATCATCGATCTCGCGCGCTTCGCGACCTCGCTTGCCCTCGCGTCGACCGACGTCGGCGGGGCCGAGCAGGCGATCGCCGCGTTCTTGCGGGGCTATTCCGTTGCGCTCGACGACCCGGCGGCCAGCGGCGCCGAGCCTGCGGTCGCGACGCGCATCCGGGCAACCTTCGCGCCAACGGCCGGCGAGTGGCTCGACGCCACCGAGCGACTCATGACGCCGATGGATGACGAGAAGAAGCTCCGTATGGAGAGCGCAAAGGCCCAGTACGTGACGGCGATCCTGTCGCAGAACCCCGACCTCACCCAGTCGTTCTTCGAGCTCAAGCGGGGGGGCCTCTTGAAGATGGGGCTCGGCAGCGCCCACGAGATGAAGTTCTTGGGCCGCTTCGAGGGGCCCACCGCGACGCCAGAAGACGACGTGATCCTCGAGATGAAGCAGATGGCCCCCATGCCCGCCGACACGTGCATCCGCGGTCGAGACCGGGACCCGCTCCGCGTCGTGGTGGGTCAATCGCGGCTAGCCATGAGCCCGCAACGATTTTTGGGCTACGTCGACGTCGAGGGCAAGACGTTCTACGTGCACGCGTGGCGTGTGCACTACACCGAGCTCGGCATCGGTGACATTCACGGCGCCGACGAGCTCGCTCAGGTCGCGTACGACGTCGGCCTACAACTGGGCAAGGGTCACCCGAAGAACATCGCCGACCCGCACGGCGCGTCGCTGCGTGCCGAGCTGAAGGCGCTCGTGCGAGAGGTGGGACCTACGCTTCCTTCTGTCGCCAAGGCGCTCGCCGCGCACGTCGTGCACGCGCACGAGGTCTTCACGCGTGAGGCCGATCTCGCTGCCAAGCCTCCCCAATCCCCGTAGCGGCTGCTACCATCTCGGGTAGTGGAAGCGCGCAAGAGGGGGAGGAGAGCAAGAGCGCCACAGAGCGTTCCGCCGCATGCGATCGAGCATGTCGCGGCGCAGGGCCTCATCGTCTCCAGCCGCTACCGACTCGAAGAGCAGATCGGCGCGGGCGGCATGTCGTCGATCTGGGTGGCGCGCGATCTCGTCTCGCAGGGCCAGGTCGCGGTCAAGATGATGGTCAAGCCCGAGGGCACGCGCTCCGATCTCGTCGCTCGGTTCCATCGCGAGGCCGAGGTCGCGAAAAAATTCCGCGGCCCGCCGTTCGTCGCCGTGCTCGATCACGGCGATCACGAGGGCACGCCGTTCATCGTGATGCAGCTCCTCGACGGCGAGAACCTGCAGCAGCGCCTCACGCGTAAGCACACGCTCGCCATCTCCGAGGCGCAGATCCTCCTCGATGATCTTTCGTCCGGCTTGCGCGTCGCGCACAAGCTCGGCGTCATCCACCGCGATCTGAAGCCGGCGAACCTGTTCTTCGCACGTTTGCCCGAGCGGCTGCGCTCTCGCCGTGACGAGGTGGTGAAGATCCTCGACTTCGGCATCGCGCGGAGCGACGCGTTCGGCGAGCGCCTGACCAAGGCGGGGCACATCGTCGGCTCGCTCTTCTACATGAGCCCCGAGCAAGCGCGGGCCGAGGTCGACGTCGATGCGCGGAGCGACCTCTGGCAAGTGGGGGCGATCCTCTACCGCTGCTTGACCGGTCGCCGTCCGTTCGAGGGCTCTGCTGGCGCGGTGCTGCATCGGCTCGC
>CALKVR010000198.1 GCA_938004815.1 uncultured Polyangiaceae bacterium
TCGAGCCGCGTATGTCCGACGCATCCCGCCGAGAACGCATCCTTGGGGTCGCCGGGCGGCTGTTCGCGCACTACGGCCCGGGCAAGACGACCGTCGCCGACATCGCGCGCGCCTGCGGCATCGGGGTCGGGTCCGTCTACCTCGACTTCCAGTCGAAGGAGGCGATCCTCGCCGCCCTCGCCCAGAAAAACGTGAGCACGGTCGCGTCGCGGATGAAAACGGCGGCGGCCAAGGGGGGCCGGGCCCCCGAGCGGCTCGTGGCCATGCTGCGAGCCCGGGTCGACGCCCTCTACGATCTGGCCGAGGGCAGCCAGCACGGCTGCGATCTCGTCCGGTGCCGGGCCGACCGCACGACCGAGGCGCACGCACCCGGCTTCGGCCGCGATGTCCGCGCCCTGCTCGAGGCCGAGATCGCCGCCGGCATCGAGCGGGGCGAGCTCCGCAAGGTCGATCCGTCGGGCGCGGTGCGGCTCATCGAGCTCGCGTTCGCCGCGCTCTCGCCCCCCGGCGTCTTCACCATCTCGCGCAAAGACGCGCTTGCGACCACGATGGGCCTCGCGAGCTTGGTGGTGGGCGGCTTGGTGGCGGGCGCGCTCGCGTCAGCCCCGCCGGCCGAGGATCGGTAGCAGCTCGAGCGCCCGCTGGCGTGGCTCGATCTCGATCGCGAGCTCGTCGAACCACACGTGCGCGTCGGCTGGTGCCCACAAGCCCACGCGGCCGTCCGGCTTCTTCTGGTTGGAGAGCGTGACGACGGCTTGTCCGTTCCACGAGACGCTGACGCGCTTGTCCGTCGCGACGACGCCCAGCTCGTGCCACACCCCCGGCTCGATCTCCGCCGCGAACGCACCGAGCGGCGACTCGACGCCTTCGACGACATCGACGACGGTGACGCCCGCCGTGTCGAGCCGCGCGAGCGCGTAGTGCTGAGGATCGGCGTAGCGAAAGACGAGGCCGCACGCGCGGCCGTCGTGGCCGGGCATGAACTTGCACCGCGTCTCGGCCCGCAGGTCTGCCGCCGACACGGCCCCCACCACGGCGAGCGCAGGGCTGGCCCCGACGGCGCCGACCCGGTTCACGAGCGCGCGGCCGCCGGTCGCGTGCGCGTGATCCTCGAGCGCCCATTCACCCGCGGCGTGGACGGGCGTGACGAAGCCGAGGGCGTCGAGCGAGCTCTGCTCGAGGAACGTGTAGTGCCGGCGGCTCGGCGCGGGCTCGTCGTCGACCACGCCGCAGAACACGCCGACGAGGGCGAGGCCGACGAGCGGCAAGAGCTCCGCGGCGCGCCCCTCGCGGTACGCGCGCACCGGCCGCGCGCATCCGGTCGGCGCGGCAGTGGGCGAGCGGCGAGGCGTAAGGTAGACGTACGGCGCAGCGGGGTGGTCGAGCATGTCGCGCGTGGCCTCGAGCGCCGCGACCACGGCTCGCAGCTCGCGGATGCGCCGGCCCCAACGGGCGGCGAGCGCGCGCCCGGCCAGCACCGAGACGACCCCGATCGGGATCGAGCCGGGCGCCGCCCTCGCAAAGAAGTACGGCACCGTCCCTTTGACGGCGATCATGAGAAGCAACCCGGCGGCCATCACGCCGAGCAAGCGCTGACGTCGCGCGAGGCGGGCGAGCGCTTCGCGCCGCCCTGCGAGCTCGGCGTCGACGCCCGCGTCTCCGGAAGCTCCCGTCGGCTGCACGTGAGCAGTGTGCCCGGGGAGAGGCCGGACCGCCAGATCGCGCACGTCAGATGGCGAGCTTATCGCCGGCGGCAGGGATGGCGACGCGGCCGAACCCGCCCTCGCCGAGCTTCTCGCGCAGGACGCGCTGCGGCTCGGGGTCGCCGTGCACCAGCGCGATCTGCTCGACGGGCCCCTTTTCGCGGCAGCGGCGCGCGTACGTGAGCAGGTCTTTCTGGTCGGCGTGCGCGGAGAAGCCGTTCATGACGACGACGTCGCATCGGCGGTCGCGCTCGACGCCGAAGATCTTCACCCGCGCGCGCTTCTCGACGAGGCGACGACCCAGGGTGTGGACGGCCTGGAAGCCGACGATGAGGACGGTGTTCTTCTCGTTCTCCACCACCGACCGCAGGTGATGCAGGATACGGCCCGCCTCGCACATCCCGCTGGCCGAGATCACGATGCACGGCTCGCTCGAGCTCGACAGCGCCTTGGATTGGTCGACCTCTTCGATGTAGCGGAGCTGATCGAACTCGAACGGCGAATCGGTGCCGCGCAGCATCGCCCGCGTCTCGGCATCGTAGCACTCGGGGTGGAGCTTGAAGACGTCGGTGATGCGGACGGTGAGGGGTGAGTCGACGTACACCGGCACGGCGGGGATGGCGTTTTTCTTCTTGAGCTTCTTGAGCGCCAGGATGATCTCTTGCGCGCGCTCGAGCGCGAACGACGGGACGACCACCTTGCCGCCGCGCTTGATTGTCGTGGTGACGACGCGCGCCAGGTCTTCACCCATCTTCTCGGTGCTGTCGTGGAGGCGGTTGCCGTAGGTGCTCTCGGTGATGAGAACGTCGGTGCCCTCGGGGACCTCGGGATCGTGCAGGATGGGCCGGTCGGCGCGGCCGAGATCGCCGGTAAAGACGATGCGCTTCTTCGTCTTGCCCTCTTCGACGTCGAGCACGGTGATCGCGCTGCCCAGGACATGCCCTGCGTCCTCGAAGGTGAGCTGCACGCCGGGCGTGATCGGCACGGTCGTGTGGTACGGGACCGCGATCATGCGCTCGATGACGCGCACCACGTCCTCGTCGTCGTAGAGCGGCTCGACGCGCTCCTCGAACCCGCGCTTGGCGTTCTCTTTGTTCAGGAACCGCGCGTCCGACTCCTGTATCGCGGCCGCGTCGCGCAGCATCACGGTGCAGAGCGAGCGCGTCGCCGGCGTCGCGTAGACCGGCCCCTTGTAGCCCTGCTTGAACAGGAGCGGCAGCGCGCCCGAGTGATCGATGTGGGCGTGCGAGAGCACCACCGCGCGCAGCTCTTTCACCGGGATGCGCAGGTGCTGGTTCTTCTCGGCCGACTCGCGGCGCGTCCCCTGAAAGAGGCCGCAGTCGAGCAGGATGCAGCCGCTCGACGTTCGCACCAAATGCATCGACCCCGTCACCGTCTGCGCCGCTCCGACGAACTCGAGCTCCATGGTCGGGCGATGCTACCCGCAATCCTGAGGATCAACGCGGCCCGAAGAGCCGGCCGTGGGGGGCGTCCTCGTGGCAGCCCATGCAGCTCTTCACCAAGCCAGCCGAGGTGACCTTTTTGCGATCGGGCGACACGGTGCCGTAGAGCCAGCCCCCGTCGGTCTTCTTGGTCTTGTCGGTGGGCTTGTACATGACGAACAGATCGCGAAGCTCGCCGGGGTAGAACGTCTTGCCCTCGTGGGTCGCGGACGCGACGCCCCACGCGGCCTTCGCCTTGTCGTCGGTCGGCAGGTACGAGACCTTGACCAGTACCTGCTCGGTGCCCGGCACCGCCTTTCCCTTCTCCAAGCGATACGGGTCCCGCGGTGGCGGCACGTGCTTCGTGTCTCTCGCGTAGGCAGGGAAGTCGAAGATGCGGAGGGTGTAGAGCTTGCGGCCGTGGGGGCTCCCCGGCGCGGAGGCCGAGACGTGCGCCGCTTCGTCGGGCGGGGCCATGCAATCGAGCGGGCTCCAGTGCGTGCCGTCGGCGCGCGCGAACCCGTCGTACGCGCCGGCGATGGCGAGAAGCGTCGCGTGCTCGGCGGGATCGTTGGCGACGGGGCCACCATCGTCGGGCCACGCCGATACGCTCGTCGCAGCGGAGGAAGACGCGGCGGCGGAGGCGACAGTCGCCGCGCTCGCGCCCGGCGTCGACGCGACCAGCCCCGATGCGACCGGCGGCGCCGACTCGGCGCCGATCGCGCCGTCAGGCTTGGACGAGCACGCGAACGCCATGGTGCCGATGCCGACGAGACCGCAGACGAGAACGCGTGAGCCACCCACGCGACCGGTGTAGCACGCGCTCGCTCGGCGCGTCAGGCGAGCGCGCCGCACGCGGCCCGGAGGAGCGGCGTCAGCTGCTCGTGGCCGAGGGACCGAGGGTCACTGTCGTAGCGGGCGAGATGCACGCCGTGATCGAGCGCCGCGACCGTGAACCCGAGCGGATTGGCGTGAGCCTCCAGCGCTGCGACGAGCTCCGCGCGCGGCGAACGCCCCGCCGGCGCAGAGACGAAGACGTCGATGCGATGCAGGGCCGGCTGCGAACGGACCTGCATCCGCCGGAACGCAGAGACCAACACTGCGCGGCCCTCGAAGCTCCCCTGCACACACCAGCGTCGCGCTCCCACGTTGCCGGGGAGCAGGAGCCCCGTCGTGGGCCAGGGCCAGTGTCGATCGAGCCAGTCGGCGACCACGCGAACGTCGTCGCGCGCGGAGGTGCCGGTCAGCACGCGCGCGACATCATCCATCGCCGCGGTCATCCTGCTCCGCCGCACCTGCCAGTAGGTGAGCGTACCGCCGAAGACGGCGGCGATGCCCGACCACAGCGCGCCCGCGAGGAGCCGATTCGCCGGATCGCCAACCGCCATCGCCATCGCCACCGTGAACGACGCAAACGGGACGAGCGCGACCGCGGGCAGCACGATGCGGATGACCCGAGCCACCGCCTCGGCTTGCCCGAGCGGCGCCCGCATCGCGGCGCGGTCGGCAGGCGCAACCCAAGCGGCATCGGAGAAGTCCACGGTCGCCGAGCATAGACGAGGTGCGATCGAGACCGGCGGCTAGGCTCCTCGAAGGGCGCTCACGACCGTCCGCGGATCATCCGTCATCACTCCGTCGGCCCCGATCTCCCGCGCGAGCTTCGCGTCGTCGTCGTCGTTGATGACCCAAAAGTCGACGGCGTACCCCAGGCCTTGCAGCCTGCGGACGAGCGACGTGCGCGCGAGGGAGAGGCGCCCGAACCGCAGCGGGATCTGCGCCCGCATCCCGTCCGGGAGCGCCCAGCGCGGCGTCCCGGCGGGCGCGGCCAGGACGCGGAGCGCCTCGCCGCGGGCGAGACCGGTCTCGCCCGCGGCGCCCGGTGCCGTCGCCCCTCCGCGACGACGGCCCGGGCCGCCTCGGCGTGGGCCGGCTTCACGTCGATGTTCAGGCGCACGCCGGGGAACGCCTCGAGGAGCTCCGAGAGCTTGGGCACGCGATAGGTGGCGTTCACGAGGCCCGTCCCGTCGGGGTTACGAAAGCCGAAGCCGAGGTTCCAGCGACGGACATCCTCGAGCGTCGAGTCGGCGATCGCCGCACGCGTGCTCGCGGTGCCGAGGCCCGTCGGATCGTGGTGCACGACGACCTCGCCGTCGCGCGTCAGGTGCACGTCGGTCTCGAGGGCGTCGACGCCCAGGTCGAGGGCGAGGCGAAACGCCTCGAGCGTGTTCTCGGGCAGCTCCGTGTTCGCGCCGCGGTGCGCGTAGACGATCATCGGTCTACTGGCAGCCGGTGGCCGGCATCGCGTCGATCCACGCGCGGACGAGGGCCACGCCCTCTTCGTGCGAGAAGCTCCCGAACGGGGGCATTTTCTCGCGAAGATCGGTGGACGCAAGTCGGCAGGGCATGATCGAAGCGTCCGCGTCGCCGGGCACGACGTCGTGCGTCTTGCCAGCGCAACAGCCGCAGCTCGTCGGGATCACGCACTCGCCCCAATTCGATGGATCACTGGCCGGGTCGGTGGCGACGAGGCGAAGATCGAGGTTGCTGGCCGGGGTCGCGTTGCCGCCCGCGGTGTGGCAGTGCGCGCAGTTCGCCTCGAAGTACGAACGCACGCGGTAGGAGAGGTCGGGGTTCGCGTCGTCGAGCGGATCGACGAGGCGCTCACGCTGAGCGGCGGGCGCGGGCATGGTGTCGAAGTACCCGAGCGACGCCAGGTGATCGAGCTGGTTCACGGCCCCGACACCGTAGTCGTTGTCGCGGTCGAGCTGCCGCGTGCTGGGCCCGAGGTGGCGTGCGTCGTCGAAGCTCTTGTGGCAGTCGAGGCACTGGTTGCCGTTCGGCACGCGGTAGGTGGTGATCGGGATGCCGCTGGGTGTCGCGGCGACGACGTCGATGAACGCACCGGCGATGGCGAGGGTCGCCTCGCCGTCGGTCGCATCGTAGACGTAGGTATGGGCCGTCCAGCCCGTCGGCTCCTTGAAGAGGATGCGCGTCTCCAGCAGATCTTGAGCGCCCTCCGGCGCGCCCGGATCGAGCGGGTAGGAGAAGGTCTTGACCAGGATCGAGCCGAGCGGAAAGTCCCACGCGTCGGAGTCGGAGTACGTGATCGTCGAGCCCTCGGGCACGAAGAGGTAGCGGCGCTTGTTCGCGTAGTCCGAGAAGAGCGGTGAGATGAGGTCGTAGGGGACGACGCGGGCGTTGGGCGCGCCGCTCGGGACGTCCGAGAAGAGGTTCCACTCGCCGAGGGTCTGCCAAGGGGCGCCGAACGGCGGGGGGGTCACGTCTGCTTGGGGAGCCCCCCCTGCCCCACCCTGCCCGCTCGAGCTGCTCGAGGACACGCTCGCGCTCGCGCCCGTGCCGTCGGGCCCATCACCGCCGTCGCCGCAGGCGGGAGCGAGGGCGAGGGCGGCGCCGCCGAGGGTGGCGAGGCCCAAGAGCGTGTGGCTACGGAGAGGAAGGCTCATCGGGGGCCCTCAGTCTAGCAAACCGCGGTTATCGAGAAGGCTCACAGTCGTGAATGAATGGCCCCTGTCGGGTAACTACAGGGGCACTCACCAAAACGGGGACAAGATGGGACTCAGGATCGCGACGCTGGTTGCGAGCTTCGGGCTGCTTTTTGCCTGCGCCTCGCCTGATGACGACAGCTGGGAGGGCGCCGCCGGAGACGAGGTCGGCGACAACGAGGGCGCGGGCGGTACAATCAGCTCGGGCAGCACGAAATCTTCGGCCAGCGGCAACTCGGTCGCGTCGAGCTCGGTGGCCTCTACCACGCAGGCATCGTCGAGCGTCGCCTCGACAGCGGTGTCGTCGTCGAGCGGCGGCACGTGCGACAGCGGCAACTGCGACAGCTGCCAGCAGTGCGCCCTGAACGGCCCCTGCAGCGCGGCCGTCGACGCCTGCTTCAACAACCCCGACTGCTACGCCCTCATCGAGTGCTTGCAGAGCTGCTTCGACGACGTGTGCTTCAACGACTGCGCGAACACGCACTCGGCGGGGCTGCCGCTCTACGACGCCGTCGGCGTTTGCGTCATCTGCGACCAGTGTTCATCGTCCTGCGGCGGCTGCTGAGCCTACCGCTGCAAGCGGAACCCATCGAGCGGCACCTGGAGGCCGCTCGGTACCGTCTTGGGGCGGTGCGGATCACGCGTGCGGTCCACGAGCGCCTTGTTGACGAACTTCACGACGAGATCGATCTCGCTCTCGGAGAGGGCGCGACCCTCGCCGCGGGCGGCGGAGATCTCGGCCTCGAGGCGCACGGCGTCCTCTAGCGTCATGACCGAACCGTCATGAAAGGTGGGCACGCGCACGGCGCCGGCGTCGGCGTCGTCGCCCGTCACCGCGGCCCGGCCCGGATCCGGGCCGCCGATGCGGGAGACGTACCGGTCCGACTCGAACAGTGGCGGAACGTGGCAGGTCGCGCACCCGGCCTCGCCGAAGAGGAACATGCCCTCGACGACGGACGGGATGAGCGCGCCCTCGTCGCCCGCCACGTACTGGTCGTACGGGGCTTGGTCCGAGACGAGCGTGCGCTGAAACGCGGAGAGGGCGCGCGCGAGGTTGGCCGCGTTCACCGGGCTGGGGTCGTCCGGGAACGCGGCCGCGAAGAGCGTCACGTACTCCGGAAACGACGCGAGCTTGAGCGCGGCTGCGTCGGGGTCGAGCGCGAGCTCTTGCAGGGCGCGGAGCGGCTCGAGGGCTTGTTGCTCGAGGCCCGGCGACCGGCCGTCGAGGAAGAGCGCCGGCCGGAACGCGGCATTCCACAGCGTCTGGGCGTTGCGCGTCGTCTTGTTGGGGCCGTCGCGCCCGGGCCCGGTCGGGCCCTCGCCGTCGACGCCGACCGACACGGGGAGCCCATCCGACATTCCCCAAATCTCGCTGTGGCAGGTGGCGCAAGCGGTGGCGTCGTCACGGCTCAACACCGGATCGTAGAAGAGCAGGTTGCCGAGCTCGATCTTCGCGGGCGTGCTCAGGTTGTCGGCGGGCTCGACCACGGCGGGAAAGGGCGCGTACGCCCAGGGGATCGGCGCCCCGTCGTAGGGCGCGCCGCCGCTCCCGCCCACCGGCGTGGTCTCGGTCTCGCCCGCGTCGCCGCACGCGGCGACGACGACGGCGAGGAACGCGACCGGCCCCAGCCATCTCATTCGAGGCTGATTGGAGGCTGAGCGGGGTGGTCGCAGAGAAACGGCGCCGGGTCGGTCGAGTAGGCGGCCGGCATGCCAACCTGGCAGTTGGCATCCAGGAACGAGGAGGGTGGCGTCATCCCCAAGCAGAGCTGGGCGCTGTCGGGCATCTTCTCACACCCGTCGAACAGCACCGGCGGCAGCGGGTTGACCCCGACCGCGAGGAGGATCTGGGCCGGGTCGTTGCCGTTGTTGGTGAACGTGTTGTCGTAGATGTACGTCGACTCTGCGTAGCCGTCCGTCAGCGGGTCGTCGGGCATGAACTCCGCGTCCAGCAGCATGAAGGTGGGATAGCTGACGACGACCACGCCGGACGAGCCGTTGTCGTAGATGTTGTTGTCGTGCACCTCGGTCTCGTCGGCAGCAAAGATCAGGATGCCGATGCCGGGCGGGACGGAGCCGACGATCCCCGATGCTGCGAAATTCTCGCGGTTGTTCGCGAAGACCTCGTTGTCGTGAACGTTGGTCGTGACGCCGTCCTTCTTCTCTTTCTCCGGCAGGACGAAGACCAGGATGCCGGCCGTGTTGTCGTACGACCGGTTGTTGTAGACCTCTGCCAGGTCCGAGTTCTCGATCTCGATGCCGGCCACGTTCCCGTACACCTCGTTGTTGCGCACGATGATCTGCTCGGACTGGCCGACGTAGATGCCCGCATCGGCGGCGCCCACGACCTCGCAATCCTCGACCAGCACCTTGGTGCAGCCGACCGGGTAGATGGCGTACGCGCCGTTGGTCGACACCGATCCGGCGTCCCACGTCACGCTCAGGTTGCGGAACACCACGTCCTCGGCGCCCGTGACGATGATGCCGTTGTTGGGGCTGTTCCTGATGCTGAGGTTCTCGATCGTGAAGCCGTCGGAGGTCACCGACATGCTGTCGTCGTCGACCATCTGAGAAACGAAGTCGAGGACGACGTCGTCGCGCGTCGCGCCGATACCCTTCACCGTCACGCCGGTCTTGTTCAAGCTGACCTCGGCGCGCATCGTGTAGGTACCGGGCGAGAGGCAGATGACGTCGTTCGACATCGCCGTCATGAACGCGGTCTGAATGGCTGCGGTGTCGTCGGCGGAGGGCGAGAGGACCGTCGTGCAGTCGGCGGGGATGCCGCCGCCGGCGCCCCCCGACCCGCTCGTCGTCGTCGAGCCCGCGCCGCCCGAGCCGCCGCCGCCGTCGGGCGGCGTGTCGGGCACCTCACCACAGCAGCCATAGAGAGCACCGAGAAAGCAGAAGGCCGGCAAAGAAGATCGCAGGTGGCGCATGGGATGAGCGAGTCTACCATGCCGCATCGAACGGCCCCCGAAACCGGCGACCGGTTTCTCGGACGGCGGGTCGTCGGCCAACACATGAGCAAGCTGGTGATCCTCGGCGCGGGCATGATGGGCACGGCCCTCGCGATTCCCCTGTTCGACCGCGGGCACGACGTCCGGCTGGTCGGGACGCACCTCGACGAAGACATCGTCGCTTCGTTGAAAGACTCGGGGGTCCACCCCAAGCTGAAGCTCCCCATTCCGCGCGAGATCCGCCCGTTTCACCATCACGAGCTGGCGCAGGCGGCCGAGGGCGTGGAGCTCTGGGCGCTGGGGGTCTCCTCGGCCGGGATCGGTTGGGCCACCGAGCGGATCGGCCCGCTCGTCAGGCGAGACACCCCCGTCTTCATGATCACGAAGGGCCTCGTCCTCGAGGGGTCGAAGCTCGTGACCTTGCCCGACGTGGTTCGTTCGGGTCTGCCGGACAAGGTCCGCGCCGACGTGCACCCTGCCGCCATCGCCGGCCCGTGCATCGCCGGTGAGCTCGCGCGGCGGGTGCCGAGCTGCGTCGTCCTGGCCGGCCGTGACGAGCGGTCTCTCTCCCGGATCGCGGACGCGATCCGCGCACCCTACTACCACCCGTTCCCGACGACCGACGTCGTCGGGGCCGAGGTCTCGGCCGCGCTCAAGAACGCCTACGCGATGGGGATCGGCTTCGCGGCCGGGATGCACGAAAAGGCCGGGGGCACCCACGGCAGCGTCGCCATGCACAACCTCGAGTCCGCGACGATGGCGCAAGCGGTCCTGGAGATGCGTCACATCGTCGCGCGCCTCGGCGGCGATCCCGACACGGTGACGGGGCTCGCGGGCGTGGGCGATCTCGACGTGACGACGAACGGGGGCCGCACGGGCCGGTTCGGGCGCTTCCTCGGGCAGGGCCTCACGCTGGCAAAGGCCATCGAAGCGATGGAGGGCGCGACGCTCGAGTGCCTCGAGATCCTGTCGGTGATGGAGGCCGGGTGGCGCGCGGGCGCCCTCGGCACCCTCGGTGACGACGACCTGCCGCTGCTCGGTCACCTCATCGCGGTCGCGCTCCACGGCGCTCCCGTCGACCTCCCCCTCGCCCGCTTCTTCAAGCGATGAGCCTCTACATCGGCCTCGACGCGAGCACGAACGCTTGCAAGGCCGTCATCGTCGACGCCGCCGGCGCCGTCGTGTCCGAGGGCCGGGCGAGCTACGGCCTCGACAACCCGGGGCCCGACGCGTGGGAGCAGCGGGCGGAGGGCTGGCTCGAGGCAGCGGTCGCTGCGCTCGGGCAGGCGGCTGCTTCTCTCGAGCCAGCCGATCGGGCGCGCGTCGTCTCGCTCGCCATCGCGAACCAACGCGAGACGTTCGTCGCGACCGACGAGCGCGGCGAGAGCGTCGCGCCGGCGATCGTCTGGATGGACGCGCGCTGTCGCCCCGAGGTCCGAGCCGCTTCCGCCGAGCTCGATCCCGACCGCATCCACGCCATCTCCGGCAAGCCCGCCTGCGCGACCCCGTCGCTCTACAAGATCCGCGCGCTCTTCGAGCGCCTCCGGCCCGAGGTGCGACCCGCCACGAAGCGGCTCCTCGACGTGCACGCGTACCTGGTCCTGCACCTCACCGGCGAGAGCGTGACGTCGACGGCGTCGGCCGACCCGCTCGGGCTCGTCGACATGGCCACCGCCTCGTGGTCGCCCGAGCTCTGCGCCCTCGCGCGCGCCGACGTGAGCATGCTGCCGCGCCTCGTCGCTCCGGCGACGCCGGTCGCGCCGCTGAGGCTCGACGTCGCGCGGGCGACGGGCCTCTCCGAACGCCTGATGGTGGTGGCGGGGGCGGGCGACGGGCAGGCGGCGGGCCTCGGCGCGGGCGTCGTCGACGAACGCAGCGCGTACTTGAACCTCGGCACCGCGGTCGTGAGCGGCAAGCCCTCGACCACGTACCGGACGAGCCGCGCCTACCGCACCCTCTTCGCCGCCATCCCCGGGGCATACCTGCTCGAGACCGATCTGAAAGGCGGCACGTTCTCTCTCGACTGGCTCGCCGACCGGGTGCTCGGGGGCGGCGCGATCGCAGCCGGGGAGGCGCGCGACGCGCTGCTCGCCGATCTCGAGGAGCGCGCGACCGCGATCGCCCCCGGCGCCGAGGGCCTCTTGTTCTTGCCGTACCTCGCCGGCGTGATGAACCCGCACTGGGACGACGACGCCTCCGGCGCGCTCGTCGGCCTGCGGGGCGATCACGGGCCCGCGCACTTCTACCGCGCCATCCTCGAAGGGCTCGCGCTCGAGCAGCGCCTGCACACCGAGCGCGTCGAGGCCGACGCCGGCGCGATCGAGACCCTCGCCGCGGTGGGGGGCGGCGCTCGGCGCGGTCTCTTCGCGCAGATCGTCGCCGATGTGATGGGCCGGCGCCTCACCCGGCCCGCCGCCGCCGAGACGACCGCGCTCGGGGCCGCCATCCTCGCGGCGACCGGCGCGAAAGCTTACGATTCCGTCCTCGACGCCGCGCGTGGGATGACGAGGGTCGACGGCGCCGTCGAGCCCGGAGCGAATCGGACGGCGTACGACAAGCTCTACCGTGAGGCCTACTCCCACCTCTACGACGCGGTCGCGCCCGTCCTCGGCAAGCTGGCGAGCCTGCGCGCCTGACCTCGGCTTTCCCACATTATTCAGGCGCTGAAGCGTTCTCCGGTATCATGGCGAGCGATGGCGAAACCGCTCGCGGGCGTCGATCCGGGCCAGTCTGCCGCCGCCAAGGAGCGGGCGGCGGCGCTGGTCGGTCGGACGATCTCGGACCGGTATCGGATCGTCGAGCTCCTCGCGATGGGCGGCATGGGCGCGATCTACCGCGCCGAGCACCTGCTCATGCGCAAGGCCGTCGCCATCAAGGTCCTGCACCCCGAGACCGAGAACTTCCCCGAGCTCGTGGCCCGCTTCGAGCGCGAGGCCATCGCTGGTGCGCACATCGTCCACCCCAACGTCGCGTCGGCGAGCGACTTCGGTAAGTTCGACAACGACTCGTACTTCCTGGTGCTGGAGTACATCCCGGGCGAGACGCTGAGCGACATCATCAAGCGCGGCCCCATCGAGCCGCGCCGCGCCGCCAAGTTCGCGCGCCAGCTCGCCGCCGCCCTGGGCGCCGCCCATCAAAAAGAGATCGTGCACCGCGACGTCAAGCCCAAGAACGTCATGATCTGCGACGCGTCGATCCTCGAGACGGCCGCGCGCGGCGGCGAGGACGAGACCGTGAAGCTCATCGATTTCGGCCTCGCCAAGGTGCCCGTCGACAAGCTCTCGACCGCAGCGCGCGACCCCGACGCCGAGAGCCGCGAGCTCACCAACGCCGGGGTGGTCATGGGCACGGTGGCGTACATGGCGCCCGAGACCGCGCTCGGCATGCGCGCGGTGCAGGCGCGCGCCGACCTCTACTCGCTCGGCGTCATCCTCTACGAGATGCTGACGGGCAAGCACATGTTCGACGCGGTCGAGCCCCAGAAGCTCTTCGCCGCGCAGTGCACGCTCAAGCCGCCGCCCATGCGCGAGCGCAACCCGAACGTGAGCGTGCCGCCCGCGCTCGAGTCGATCGTGATGCGCCTGCTGGAGAAAGACCCCGGCGATCGCTACCCGAGCACCGACGCGCTGATCACGGCGCTCGACGCGTTCAAGATGCAGATGAAGCACGAGGCCGGCATCATGAAGCCGGCCGCCTCGGTGTTCCCCCAGACGGGCGGCGAGATGACACCACTGCCGTCGGCGGCCTCGGGACACCTCGCGATGCCGAAGGCCCCCGCCAAGCGCAGCCTGTTCTCGGGGCCCGTGCCCTGGATCGCGGGTGCGGTCGGCGTCGCGGGCGTGGTCGGCGTCCTCGCGCTCTTGCTCGCTGGCGGCGGGTCGAGCGGCGCGAACGCGTCGGCGACCGCCGCGGGCGCGTCGGCGCCGCCCCCGCCGGTCACGCCCCCGGCCAGCGGGGCGACGCCGGTCGGGTCCTCGCCGTCGGCGACGCCGAGCGCGCCGGCGTCGGCGACGGCCGTCGCCCCCGGAGAAGCCGAGGCGCGGCAGCTGCGTGACGCCCTCAACGCCGGGCCCGCCAACGCGGCGACCGCCCTCCTCGACCTCTTGAAGAACAAGCCAGACGCGCTCGAGGAGCCCACCGTCCAGGCGGCGGCATCAGCGGCGGCGGACAAAGTGGCAGAGAGCGAGCTGGCCGAGGCCGACGCCATCTTCCAAGCGCTCGCCACGAGCCACGGCGAGCCCGGGCTCGACGTGCTCTACGAGCTCACCGGCCTCGCCGAGGGGTCGAAGGCCGCCGCCCGCGCGCACGCGCTCCTCGGTCGCCCCGACGTCATCGCCAAAGGCTCGGTCGCGATGCGCATCGCCTACGATCTTCGCAAGGCTTCGTGCCAGCAGCGCACGTTCCTCTTCCCGCGCGCGGCCAAAGAGGGCGACGACCGCTCGCTCCTCATCTTGTCGTCGATGCTCCCGCCGGCGTGCGAGCCCCGCGTCAGCCCGTGCTGTTTCCTCAAGCACGGTGAGCTCGAAAAGGCGGTCGCCGACATCCGAACCCGGATCCGTCGCTGAGCCGCTAACCTGAGAGCCGATGCTCCGGTTCATCGAAGGGCTCTCGGGGGCCGTGCTCAAGACGTTGGGCGCCCAGAGCCTCGTGCTCACGACCGACGCGGGCAACGTCCACGCTTACGACGCGAGCGGGCCGGGTGAGCAGACGTTCGTCCTCCTCCACGGGATGGGCACCGCGGCCACGACCTACGCGGGTCTCTTCCGCGGCATCCGCGAGCGGGCGAAGCGGGTCGTGATGATCGATCTGCCCGGACACGGTAAGAGCGAGCTCGCGGCGGAGCGGCTCGGCGCCCTGGAGCTCGGCGCGGGGATCCGCGGCGCGCTCGATCAGGTGCTGGGCGAAGCCGAGCCCGGTGTGCTGATGGGAACGAGCCTGGGCGGCGCGGTCGCGCTTCGCTATGCGCTCGAGCGCCCGGAGCACCTCCGCGCGTTGATGCTCATCTCGCCCGGCGGCGCACCGCTGTCGGACGACGACTTCGCCGTGCTCAAGAAGCGGTTCGATCTCCAGACGCGAGACGACGCGCGCCGGTTCTTCGCCGAGCTGATGCACAAGCCGCCCATCTACACGCGCCTCTTCGAGCGCGGACTGATCGATCAGCTGAGCCGGCCGCTCGTGCAAGGCTTTCTCTCCGGGCTCGGGCCCGACGATTTTTTCACCGAAGCAGAGCTCGGCTCCCTGCGGGTACCGACCCTGCTCATCTGGGGAAAGAGCGATCGCATCTTGCCGCGAAGCAGCCTCGACTTCTATCGGCGCGCGCTGCCCCCGAGCGTCGTCATCGAAGAGCCCGACGACGTCGGACACAGCCCGCACGTCGAAAAACCGCGCTGGCTGGTCGAGCGCCTCCTCGCCTTCGCCAGCGGCGCCGGCTGACCGCGCGACTCAGATCTTGTTGCAGATGCCCATCGTCGTGGCGTCGCAGCCCTCGACACGGACGTAGTTGTCCTCGCACGTCATGACGCCCTCGGTCACCACGCACTTCCAGAAGCCGGCCGCCTCGGCGCTGCACGCGCCGGGCGCGAGGCACTGAGAGAACAACGTGTCGCAGCCGAGCTCGCAGCCGTTCGCCCCCAGGCGGGCGCAGAAGGTGTCGCACGCGGGGATGGGCACCTCGTCGTCGAAGCTCTCGAACGAGCGCGCGGCGCCCCCGTACGGCTCGCACCGCTCGGGGCACACTTGCTCGGACGGTCTGCACGACCCGCTCTCGCACGTGGTGTCCAGGATGACGGAGCCATCGGTGCACGCGCACACCGCCATCGGGCAGCCGTGCCCGCTCGCGCACGCGCTCGGATCGGGCGCGTCGAACACCGTCGTGCCCCCGCATGCCGAGAGCGCGCCGGCGACGAAGATCGCGATGGCCGCGATGCCCGAAAGGAGGCGCCTGGAAGTCACCCGGATCTCATACGGTCAAACCGGCCGGGGAGCCAACCCCGATGGCGCCGAACTGCTGCCGACCGAGTTGCGCTAGCCTTTCGCCGCGTGGGCAGCCCCGAGAACTTCGTCCACCTCGTCATCAAGGGCCTGGGCACGAAGCAGCTCTGGGGGATGCTGCTTCAGGCGGGGCTCGAGCTCGGCTCGGCGTGGTACCTGCAGAAGACGCTCCTCGATCGGATGAGCCCCGAGCGGCGCGCGCGCGGCTGGAACGCCCTGAGCCAGGCCACCGCCATCCTCTGGTCCGGCCCGTTCTCGATGATCCCGTTCATCTGGGTCACGCGCGACGAACGCGGCTACGGCTGGGGCGCCCTCGCGCTCGCGATCGGCATCGCGTGGGCGGCGCTCCTCGTGGGCCTTTCCCTCGTCGCCGGCCACGTGATCGATTGGGTGTTCGAGGTGACGCCGAAGCCGTGAGCGGTCGACGTATCCTCGGCGGTCTCTCATCCGTTGGTGGAGCATGCACCCCCAGAGCCTCCAAGACGCCACGAAGCAAAACTGGCGGGCCTTCCTCGAGACCTACGAGCCGCTCCGCACCGACCTCTACCGGTACTGCCGCTACCTGACGCGCTCGCCGTGGGACGCCGAAGATCTCTCGCAGGACACCCTGGCGCGCGCGTTCGTGACGCTCGCGCAAATGACGGTCGAACCGCCGAACCCACGCGCCTGGCTCTTTCGGGTGGCGTCCAACCTCTGGGTCGATCGAAAGCGGAGCGAACGCGCAGCAGAGCGGGCAACATCCAACGAGCCGGCGGGCGGCGCCGCAGCGGAGCCTCGTGACGCGCGCGAGGCGGCAGGCACGCTCCTCGCCAAGCTCGGTCCGCAAGAGCGCGCGGCGGTCGTGCTCAAGGACGTGTTCGATTTCTCGCTCGAAGAGATCGCCGAGACGCTGGGCTCGACCACGGGCGGCATCAAGGCTGCGCTCCACCGCGGACGCGGCAAGCTCGGAGACGAGCGCGCGAGCGAGCCCGAGCGCGCCGCGCGACCAGCCGCGCTCGACGCCTTTTGCGAGGCCTTCAACCGCGGCGACATCGACGGGCTGACCAAGCTGCTGCTCGACACGTCCACCGTGGTCGTCGTCGGGGCGACGACGCAGTACGGGCCCGAGGCCGCGCGCCGCACGGTCCTGCGCGGCATGCTCCACGGCACCGAGGTGATGGCCGATCCCAACGGCTTCATGGATCCGTCGCTCACCGTCGGTGTGCTCCCCGTGAGGCCCCGACTCGAGGCGCGCTTGCACCGCGGTCGCTGGGTGCTCGTCCATTGGTACCAGCACGAGGGTGGCGAAGAGTGGGTGCGCGCCTTCACCCTCGTCGAGATCGAAGATGGCGGCGTCACGCGTCTCGCCAACTACTTCTACACGCCCGAATTCATCGCCGAGCTCGGCGCCGAGCTCGGCGTGCCCGTTCGCGTCAACGGCTACCGCTGGTGCAAGAAGGAGGCGTCATGAGCTACGCGGCGATCAACGGCCTGTCGATGTACTACGAGGATGTGGGGCGTGGCTCGCCGCTCGTCCTGCTTCACGGGGGTGGCTCCACCGCGCAGACGTCGTTCGGGGCGATCATGCCCGCGCTCGCGCGCTCGCGACGCCTCATCGCCCCCGAGCAACAAGGCTTCGGTCACACCGCCGACATCGATCGACCGCTCACGTTCGCGCAGATGGCCGATGACACGGCGGCGCTGCTCGATCACCTCGGCGTGGGCGAGCCCGCGGATGTGGTGGGCTTCTCGGCGGGGGGCGTCGCCGCCATGGAGCTCGCGATGCGCCACCCGTCGCGCGTTCGGCGCCTCGTGCTCGGCTCCACGTTCTTCGCAAGGAGCGGCCTGCCCAGCCAGGTCTGGGACGGCATCGGCCGCGCGACACCGGCCGACATGCCCGCGGTGCTCCGCGACGCGCTGTACGAGGCGGCGCCGCGACGCGACGACGTCCCGCGGATGTTCGCGCGCCAGGTAGAGGTCATGATGACCTTCCAGGATCTGTCGGAGAACAAGCTGCGCGCCATCACCCACCCTACCCTCATCATGCTCGGCGACGCCGACGTCATGACGCTCGAGCACGCCGCCGCGCTCGGCCGGTTGCTGCCCCACGCGCAGATCGCGGTGTTTCCCGGGAGCGCCCATGGCACGTACATCGGCGCGCTCGAGGGCCGCGTACCTGGCAGCCACCTGCCTGCGATCGCCATCCAGATGATCGAGGCGTTCTTCTTGGAGTAAGCCTCAGGGAATCTCGCACCCGGGCGTCTCGCCTGAATACGCGCACTCGTCCGGGTCACTGCACCACGGCAAGATGCAACTCAGGAGCTCGACGAAGAGCGCGCGAGACGCGGGGGGGGCAGCATCTACGCAAGCTTGGATCTCCGCCATCGCGTATTGCGACTCAGAGAGGCAGATCCAAACATTGAAGCAACCCGGGTCGACGTAACAATCGATGCCGAGCGAGCTGCAGGGGGTGAACACGACCCCATCCTGACCCGAGACCTCACGAATGCACTGCGTGCAGGCGTTGCCCTGAGGCTCGTCGTACCACGCGCCGACGCTCGCCAAGATTTGGCACTCCGTGGCGGCGCCTTCGGCGGGAAGCTCGCTCCCCCCGCCGGCGCCGCCAGCGCCGTTGCCCCCGGGTCCGCTGCCGCTGCTCGACGACGCCTCAGTTCCCGTCGACGCTGCCGATGACACCGTCGAGGCGGCGACAGTGGAACCGACATCGCTGCCGCCCGCCGACGACCCCGCCCCTGTGCCCGGCCCGTCACCACCCGCACCACGGGGTTCTACGTAGACCTCCGACTCACAGCCCAAGACAAGGGCGAGCGCGAAGGAGAGCCAACGTGTCACCCAAACAGGATAGCCCGGACGCCTCCGTGCTCGCAGCAGCAATCGCTGCGCTGTAGGCTCCATTGATGGGCTCGCGCCACTGGCTCACGACCGCTCTCGCGATCACCGCGTGCAGCGAGGTCGTCATTCCGGACGATGACGGCGAGCAGCTCGATGGCTCCGGAGGCGCCCCGACGGGGAGCGCCGCGCAAAAGGGCTCGTCGACAGGTGCCTCGCAAACGAGCTCGACGTCGTCTGCGCCTTCATCCGGCTCCACCCCGTCTCCGACCGCAGCATCGTCGAGCGGTTTGACCGCGGCGAGCAGTTCGTCCGGACACGTCGAACCGGGCAGCGAATGCGACGCCGGCCTCGATGGAGATGCGACCTCGGTGTGGTGCAAGGCGTGCCAACAGTGCTCTCTCGCCAGTGTCTGCGAGACCCAAGTCGCGACTTGCCAGGGCAACCCGGACTGCGTCGCGTTCCTCGGATGCGAGCAAGAGTGCGACGACTGCGATTGCGCAGCCGACCACCCGGG
>CALKVR010000199.1 GCA_938004815.1 uncultured Polyangiaceae bacterium
CCACGCCGCGATGCGCCGCGGCGTCGCGGGTGTGATCGCGGCCTCGAGCGCGCCCGCGAAGTCACCGGCCGAGGCGTAGCGTTCGGCCGGATCGCGCGCGAGCGCTCTTTGAAGCACCGCCTCGAGCTCGGCCGGGACGGCGACCAGCTCGCCGAGGCGGGGGATGGGCCGCGTGAGCACCTGCGTCCGCACGGCGGCGTCCGAGTCGCCCTCGAAGAGACGCTTGCCCACGAGCAGCTCCCAGAGCACGAGCGCCGCCGAGAAGACATCGCTGCGCACCGACGCGAGGCCGGTCCGCAGCTGCTCTGGCGCCATGTAGGCGAGCTTGCCCTTGATGAGGCCCGTCCGTGTCGCTTGCTGGGCGCGACCCTGCGCCTTTGCGATGCCGAAGTCGAGCACGCGGGCGAGCCCGTCGACCCCCACCATGATGTTCTGGGGCGACACGTCGCGGTGCACGATCCCGAGCGAGGCGCCAGAGGCGTCGGTCGCGACATGCGCGGCGTGCAGGCCTTCGAGCGCGCCGATGGTGATGCCGGCCGCGATCGCCGGATCGACGGGCCCCGTGCCGAGCCGCTGCAGCGACGCGACCGTCTCACCTGCGACGTACTCGAGGACCAGGAAGAGATCGTCGTCTTCTTCGACCACGTCGAGCAGCGAGACGACGTTCGGGTGTTGCACGCGCGCGACCAGGCGCGCTTCGTCGAGCAGGATCGCCCGCGCGTCGGCGTCGGCCACCAGCTGCGGGTAGAGCTTCTTGATCGCCACCGGGCGCGAGATGCCGCCGGCGGCCGAGAGGGTTCCGTAGAACACCTCGGCCATGCCGCCCGCGCCGAGCAGATCGTGGATGACGTAGCGGCCGACCTGCCTATCGGCGGCCTGCGCCGGGGCAGGCGCTGCCGACGCGGCCGTGCTCGTCTCGGGGACGGTCTCGAGCTCGCGGCGCGGCGCGGCGGCGGCGAGTGTAGAAGCTTCGCTCTTTCGATCGGCGAAGACTCGGCTCATGCGCGCCGCGAGCAGCGCCTCGGGCGGCTCTTCGGTGGCGAGAGCGCGCGCGACCTTGCCGAGCTCGCGGCGCATCTCCGCGGCGGTGTCGAATCGGCGCTCTTTCGCCGGCGTCATCGAGCGGCTCAGGATCGCCTCGAGCTCTGCCGTGCGTTTCCCCCCCACGTTGCCGAGCGGGGCGTAGTCCCCGGCGAACAAGGCCATGAGGGTCGCCGCCTCTTCGGCCCGACGAAAGGGATGACGGAGCGTCAGGAGCTCGTAGAGCATCACGCCCGCCGAGAAGACGTCGGCGCGCGCATCCAGCTGATCGCCGCGGCATTGCTCGGGTGCCATGTAGGCGACCTTGCCTTTGATCTCGCCCGTCGAGGTCTTGGCCAGACGGTTTTCGGCGCGCGCGATCCCGAAGTCGAGCACCTTCACGTGGCCGTCATAGGTGAGCATCACGTTCTGCGGCGAGACGTCGCGGTGCACCACGCCGCGCCTCTCGCCGGTCGGCGTGGTCAGCTCGTGCGCCGCGTGCAGGCCAGCGAGCATCTCGGAGACGATGTGCACCGCGAGCGCGACCTCGAGCGGGTCACGGTCGTCGCGGGCCCGGGTGAGGAGCGCCGCGACGCTCTCGCCCGCCACGTACTCCATGACGATGTAGGGCTCGCCGTCCTCGAGGCCGAGGTCTTCGACGTGGATGACGTTCGGGTGGCGGATGCTCGCGGCGATCCGCGCCTCGTCGAGGAACATCTCCCCGAACGCTCGGTCGTTGGCGAAGATCGGCAGGATGCGCTTGATCACGACCGGCCGCAGAAAGCCGCCCGGGCCGACCAGCCGCGCGAGGAGCACCTCTGCCATGCCGCCGCGCGCCAGTCGTCGCACCACCTCGTAGCGACCGAAGCGACCCTGCATCCGTGGGTGATCGAGCGTAGCAGGTCGCTCGTGTCTGCGACCAACGGTCGCACGCGAGCCCAGCAGCGTCTGGGTATGCTTCTGCCGAGGAGCCACCATGTTGCGAACCGTCGCCGCTGTCGCCGCCGCCCTGAGCCTGAGCATCTTCGCTTCTTCGGCGCTCGCCCATGGCGACTGCACGGGCGACGCCGACTGCACCGGCGGGCAAGTCTGCTTCGAGGAGGCCTGCTCGACTCCCTGCGCCGAGGACGCCGACTGTCCCGAGGACGAGGCCTGCACCGACGGAACGGCGTGCCAGCACGCCGACGGCGACGGTCACGACGAGGGGTGCTCGACGACCGGCACCGGCACCGGCCCGGCCGTCCCGCTCTTCGGCCTGGCGGTGCTGGCGGCGGGGGTCCGCCTCGTGCGGACGCGCTGGCTGCGCCGCTGACGACTACGCACCATCTCGCGGGTCGGATCCGGCTCGCCGGTGCGACAACCTGTCGCGAGGTGACGGGTGCTGACTCGTGCCACGATGCCATCGATGCTTCTACGTCATGGAGTGGGTGCGGCGCTCGTAGCGCTGTTGGCTTTGGGGTGTGACGAAGAGACGGCGGCGTCGACCGACCGCGAGGTGACGATCCAGTTTGCGGCGCAGGTCGGCGAAGAGCCGTTCTCGTGCGCGAGCACGTTCTCGGGGGTGGGCACGTCTGCGACGCGCATCGCGCCGCTCGACTTTCGGATGTACGTGCACGCGGTGCGGCTGGTGCGCGCGACGGGAGAAGAGGTCCCGGTCGAGCTCGCCGACGACGGGATCTGGCAGCGTGACGGCGCTGTCCTGCTCGACTTCGAGGACGGCAGCGGCAGCTGCAACACCGGCAGCCCCGAGACGAACTTCGTGGTGAAGGGCGCGGTGCCCGACCACGACGACTACAAGTCCGTCCGCTTTCGCCTCGGCTTGCCCGAGGAGCTGAACCACCTCGACGCGGCCACCGCGCCGGCGCCGTTCAACATCCCGGGCATGTGGTGGGCGTGGAAGGGCGGCTACAAGTTCGTCAGGATGGACTTCGACCGGGTAGACCTGCCCGCATCCGAAGAGTCGACCTACTTCTTCCACCTCGGCGCCACGACCTGCGACGGGACGCCCGCGACGGGCTTCTCGTGCGCTTACGTCAACGTGCCCGAGATCACGCTCGATCTCGACGTCGCGACGCAGTCGATCGTGTTCGACACCAAGAGGCTGTACGAGGCGAGCGATCTGTCGCTCCAACCCGACTTCGCAACCGACTTCGTCCCCGGCTGCATGGCCTTCGAGGGCGACCCGGAGTGTCCGGCCGTCTTCGAGCGCCTGGGCATGACGTTCGAGAGCACTGCGCCCGCCGCGAGCGCCCAATCCGTCTTTTCGGTGCGGTGATCGACATGCGCACGCGCATCCTCCTCGCTTCGATGGTCGCGGTCGCGCTCGCTGCTTGTGGCGACGACGACGGCTCGACCGGCGCGTCGTCTCAGCCTCTGCCTGGAGACCCTGGCTACGTCCGCGACCCTGCGCTGAACGTCGAGCTGACGAGCGCGGCCGGGTCGGCGGACAGCCACGAGATGGGCAACAACTGCATGTACTGCCACCAGAAGTATGGTGGTGGGCCCGGGCTCTTTACCGCCGCGGGGACGCTCTACGACTTGACGACGGATCAGCCGCGCACGGACGCGGTGGTCGAGATCCGGTCCGCGCCCGCCGGCGAGGGCGATCTCCTCACCGCGATCGAGGTCGACACGCTCGGCAATTTCTACACGACGGCGCCGCTCCCGATCCCCGAGAGCGAGCTCTTCGTGTTCGTACGCGGGTCGACGACGAGCAAAGAGATGCCGTTTCCCACCTCGTCGCTCGCATGCAACTACTGCCACACGCCCGCGATACGGGTGAACGTCGACGGTCCCTGATGCGGCGCTGGGCAGCACCGCTCGCGCTCCTTCTGCTCGCGTGCGACGAGGACCCCACGCCGGCCGAGCCCGCTTACGACTTCCAGCTGCCTGCCGGCTTTCCCGTGCCGTTCGTCCCACCCGACAACCCGATGACCGCCGAGAAGGTCGCGCTCGGCAAAGCGCTCTTCTCGGACGCGCGGCTATCGGGGACGGGCGAGATGAGCTGCGCGACCTGCC
This sequence comes from uncultured Polyangiaceae bacterium, assembly GCA_938004815.1. Classification (GTDB taxonomy): domain Bacteria; phylum Myxococcota_A; class Polyangia; order Polyangiales; family Polyangiaceae; genus Xiheicaenibacterium. Next base: position 4,039 of record CALKVR010000199.1, read on the forward strand.
ACGAGACGGCGAAGAGCTTCACCGACGGAAAGGTCACGCCGACAGGGTCGACGGGGCAGCTCGTGCCCCGCAACAGCCCCTCGCTCGCGAACGTCGCGTACTACGGCACGTTCACGTGGTTCAACCCGACCCTCACGACGCTGGAGGATCAGGTGGTCGTTCCGCTCTTCGGTGAGAGCCCGGTCGAGATGGGGGTGACGGGCAACGAGGCGGTCGTGCTCGAGCGGTTCCGCAGCGACGCGGCGATGGCCGACGCGTTCGGGGCGGCGTTCCCCGACGAGGCGGACCCGATCAGCTTTACCAACATCGCGAAGGCGATCGCCTCCTACGAGCGCACGCTCATCTCCGGCGATGCGCCCTACGACAGATACGTTGCGGGCGATCTCACGGCGCTGTCAGACGCCGCGCTGCGCGGCTTCGATCTGTTCTTCTCCGAGCGGCTCGAGTGCTACCACTGCCATTCGGGCGTGAACTTCACGACGTCGTTCCGCTCTGCGCTCACGCAGCACGCCGAGCTCGATTTTCACAACACGGGCCTCTACAACGTGGGCGGGACGGGCGCGTACCCGGGCGACAGCCCGGGCCTGGTCGAGTTTTCGGGCAACCCCAACGACGCAGGCAAGATGCGCGTTCCGTCGCTGCGCAACGTGGCCATCACGGCCCCGTACATGCACGACGGCAGCCTCGCCACCCTCGAGGACGTGATCGACATGTACGCCGCCGGCGGTCGCAACGTCACCGACGGCCCCTACGCCGGCGATGGCCGCGAGAGCCCGAACAAGAGCCCGCTCGTGCGCGGCTTTCCGATAACTCCCGAAGAGCGCGCCGACGTGGTCGCGTTCCTCGAGGCGCTGACCGACGTCGCTTCGCTGGAGCTGCGCGCCGCGCCGTGATCGCCTGGTCACGGCTGGGCGACGCGCGAGAAATAGATCGTTCGATGGCAGGTTGGCGGAGCGGGCAGGCTGCCGCCGTCGGTGGTAACGACGCCGTCGGCGGCGCCGACGACGAGGTACTCGTTCCCAGGGACGACCCGGCCGGCGTAGGGGATCTCGCCGGCTGCGCCGTCGGCTGCGTCGAGCATCAGCACGCGATCGAGCGAGCCGTCGTCGGGCGACACCTCGGCCCAGGCCGCGCATCCCTCGGGATCGCCGCAAACCCCGAGGGCGCTCGCGCCGAAGGTCCGAGCCGAGAGCACGAGCTCGCCGCCGGCTGATCTGGTGAGCTGTCCGGCAGACTCCCACCCGGTGCCGCCGTAGAGGTGCGCCCACCTGCGCGCTGGATCCGCCGAGAGCCGCGCGACCATCAGGTCGTACCCGTTCGGGGCCGTCGCCGGCGGCGCAAACCGGCCGTCGGCCAGCCCGGGCGCGTTCGGCGTGCTGACCATCAAGACGTCGCCGGTTGCGTCGTCGAGGGGCAGCGGTGTGCGCACCGAGCTTGGTACCTCGAACAGCCCGCTGCCGCCCAGATCGATCGACTCGACGACCTGCAGCGTGTTCGCCGTGGGAGCGAGGCGGGCGAAGAGCTCGTGGAACACGCC
>CALKVR010000200.1 GCA_938004815.1 uncultured Polyangiaceae bacterium
GACGAGCTCTGCGCCGAGCTCGAGTCACCGCCTCCCGTCGTGGCCGTCGTGGACCGCGCGGCACCCCCGGACGCGAGGCTCGAGCGTGCCTTCGCCGCCGTCGAGCGCGCCGAGCTGCCTCCGGTGGGCCTCGCCCTCCTCGTCGGGAGCGCGCTCCGCGGACCGGCCCTCGCGTCGTCCTCCGCCGCCGAGCCGCTGCCCTTCGCCACCGTCTCCCCCGCCGGCCGCACGGCGCTCCGCGCCGCCCTCAAGGCGTCGCCGTCGCCTGCGCCGCTCCTCATCATCGGAGAGCCGGGGGCGGGGCGACGCACCCTCGCGCGAGCGGTTCACGCGCGTTCGCCTCGCCGCGGCGAGGTCCACGAGGTGGACGTGGGCGCGCTCGATCCCGGCGCCTTGGGCTCGACCCTGGGAGGGATAAAAAATGACGCCACCGTCATCTTAGTCGACGTTGGTGAGCTCGACGCCGCGGGCCAGACCGCGCTCGCCCGATGGTTGGCCGGGGCCGCCGAGGGCCCGCGCCCGGTCGCGACCGCCACACCGGCGATTCGCGATGCGGTGGCGGCCGGGAGGTTCGCTCGCGACCTCTTTTACCGTCTCTCGCCGGCGGTCATCGATCTCCCGCCGCTCCGCGCGCGCACCGACGACATCGGTCTGCTCGCCCACGTCTTCTTGGAGCGGGCCACCACCCGGTTCGGGCTCACGCCACGGCGCTTCTCGCGCGAGGCGCTCCGCGCGCTCAAGGCGTGGCCCTTCCCCGACAACGCGGTCGAGCTCGAGGCGGTCGTCGTGCGCGCCGCTACATCGTCGTCGGAGCCCACCATCCGTCCTGGTGATCTGGGTTTGCCGGCGCCGCGGTCGTCGGTCGCGCCCGCCGCCGCCGAGGGCGATGTCCTCTTCTACACCGTCGAGCGTGAGCGCGCCGTTCGCGCCTTCGAGAAGGCCTACGCGGAGCGGGTGCTCTCGCACGCGGGCGGCAACGTCTCGCAAGCCGCCCGACTCGCAGGGATGGACCCGGCCAACATGCGGCGCCTCTTGAGGCGCGTGCGGGGGGGCCGGCCGATCGGCAAGGGCAGGGGCAAGGCCAAGGGCTCCTAACCTCGGGCGAGCGCGAGGATCTGCACGTTTTCGGGCACGCGCTCGAAGAAGCAGCGGCGGTGATGCGGATCGCTCAGCCGCTGGCCGAGGCCGAGGATGCGGTCGCGCGCGTCGAGACCGCGGCGCTGGGCGGCCGCGTCGTCACCGGCGACGCGGAGCGCTTCGATGTGCGAGAGCCGCACCAGCGCCTCACCCGAGCCCGCGCCGCCGTGCCCCGTGAGCAGATCGAACGCTCGCGTCGAGTCTTCGAGGGCGTCGACGCCCTGGTCGCTGCGGAGCAGGATGCTCGCGCGCACCCCGAGCGCGTGCGCGAGGAGCTCGGGGAACGGCTCGGCGGCGGTGATCGCGCGGTTCACCGCGTCGAAAGCAGACTCGAGGTCGGCGCGCTTCTCGTGAACCAGCGCCAGGACGATGCGCGCAAACGACTCGGCGCGGCGATCGCTCGACCCGGCGATCCCGTCGAGCGCAGTCGAGACGAGGCCGAGGGCGCGGTCGCTGTCTCCCGCGCGGTACGCGGCCAGGGCGAGGTGCGACTCGATGGTGTGCGCGACGTGGAGCTTCATCGGGATCGCGACCCGGAGCGACTCTTTGAGGAGACGCTCGGCCTCTTCGACCTCGCCGAGGGCGAGGAAGACGGCGCCCAGCCCGGCGCGCTCTTGGCAGGCGTTGCGGACGTCGCCCGCCGCGGTGAAGCGCTCGAGCGCCGAGGCGCGTCGCGACAGCTCGCGCGACGGATCGCCCACGAACGCGGCGCGCTCCGCGAACGCGCAGTCGAGCCACGCGTAGACGACGGCCTCGTTCTGCGCGTCGCGGTCCATGCGATCCCGCATGCTGCGCACCAGCTGGCGCGCCTCGTGGAGCATGCCCGCGCGGATCATGGCGATCGAGACGCGCGCCACCGCGATCACGTGGGCGGCGCTGAAGCGAGCGGCGGGCCCGGCCTCGAGCGCGGCGATCATCTGCGGCAGGGCGTCGAGCTCGCCGAGCGCGGCGCGCGCCAGCGCCACGTGCCCGAACGCGGCGTACCAGCCCGTGCTGCCGGCCGGCATCGCGCGAAGCGCCGCGTACGCGCTCGCTTCGGACCGCGCGAACGACCCCAGCCACAGCCGCGCGATCGCCTGGACTTGATGGAGCTGCGCCGCGTCTTCGGGCTCGGGCCCGCACGCGAGGGCGGTCTCGGCGTGGGCGACCGCGTCCTCGAGGGCGTTCAGCGACAGCGCGCGCAGCGCGGCGTCGCTGAACCGCTGCAAGAGGTCGGACGCGGTCGTGCTGCGGCGACTGGCGAAGTCGCTCGCGACCTGGGCCGTCCCGCGGATCCAGTCGCCCGAGGCGCGGGCGTCTTCGGACGGGTCGGGGTCGGGGTCGAGCGACAGCTCGTCCTGGATCTCTTCGTAGTCGCCCTCGCCGAGCTCCTCGATATCGTCCGGGTCGGGCTCGGGCTCACTCAGCTCGAGCGCCAGCCGGCGGCCCGGCGGCGGCATGTCTCGGGATGCGCCCTGGGGCTCCGACGCCGGGGCGGCAGGGGCCCGCCGCTCGGCGCCGCCGGCCGCGGGCGGCGCGACCGCCGAGGCCGAGCCGAGGGCGAGCTTGAGCAGCTCTTCGTGGATGGCCCGCATCTCGGGGCGGAGATCGGCGTTGCGCTCGAGCGCGCGGTGGACGAGCGCGGCGAGGGGCGCGCGGATGCCGGGGCAGCGCTCGTCGAGGCGCGGCACCGGCGCTTCGAGCACCTTGGCGAGGATCGTGTGCTCGTTCGTGCCGTCGAAGGGGAACGTGCCCGTGAGCAGCTCGTAGAGGACGACGCCCATCGCCCAGACATCGGTGCGGCCATCGACCCACGACTCGCCGAGCGCTTGCTCGGGCGACATGTAGTGCGCGGTGCCGAGGAGCGTGCGCACCGTGGTCTTGTCGCGCGCCTTGGGCGTCTGGATGCGGGCGACGCCGAAGTCGATGAGCTTCGGGATCATGTCCGTGTATGGCGCGCGAGCGAGGACGACGTTGCCCGACTTCACGTCGCGGTGGACGACGCCCGCGGCGTGCGCGGTCGCGAGCGCGCCGGCGATCGGCGTGACGATGCGCAGCGCCTCTTCTTCGGTGAGGCGCCCCCAGGTCTGGCGGTAGGCGTGCAGGGTGGGCCCTGCCAATAGCTCCTGCACGATGTAGAGCGACCCATCGCTCCGCCGGCCGACCTCGTAGATGGTCACCACGTTGGGGTGGCCGACGAGCGCGGTTGCGTGCGCCTCGCGCCGGAACCGGCGCACCACGTCGGCGTTGCGCGCGTGCTCGGGGAGCAAGACCTTGATCGCCACGCGCCGGCCGACGAGCGTGTCCTCGGCCTCGAAGACTTGCGACAGGCCGCCCTCTGCGACGAGCTTCACCAGCGCGAACTTGCCCGCGACGATCATGCCGGGCGAAAGGTCCGAGGTCGGCGGGGCGGGGGGCGGCGCCGGATGATCGTGCTGCAACGTCGCCGGACGATCGGTCGCGCTCGGGAGCGGGCGAGGGAGCAACCCGAGCTTCTCGAGCTCGGCGGATCCGACGCCCTTCAGCGTGCCGGTGCGCGCCGCGGGCTTGTCGTGGCCGTCGTCCTTCGAGTGCATGGCGGGGGGCGAAGCTTAAGGCGGATTGCCGTCGGGGGCGATGGAGTCCCAGCCGGTGACCCGCGCGAGCTTGGCCCAGGCGAGGTCGAGCTCCATCGTCGCGTTGAGGACGTTGAAGCGCCCGAGCGCGTACGCCTTGGCGGGCTCGAGCAGCTCCTTGTCTTCGATCGTTCCCACGTCGATGCCCTGCTGCACCCGGATGATCCACTTCTTCGCGAACCCGACCGACTTCAAATAGGCCTCGCGCCTACGCTGCCAGTCCTTGACCTCGGCGTACGTGGCCTCGACCTCCGCGCCGACCCCGCCGGTGGCGAGGCGGCGGAGCGCGCCCACTTCAGCCAGATCGCTCTTGGCCTGACGCAGCCGCGCGACCTTGGGCACGAAGTCGAGGTTCCATTGAAAGCCCAGGCCGACGCCGTAACGGAAGTAGTTGGCCGGATCGTAGGCGAAGGGGTCGAGCTGGTCGTCGACGTCGGGCGCGACGCCGACGCCGATCGACAGGCCCAACCCGATATCGGGGTAGAAGTCGGCCTCGGCCATGCGCACCTGGGCCTCGCGCGCCGCGAGCCCGTGGCGCGCCTGGGCGACCTCGGGTCGGTAGCTCTGTGCGGCCGCGACGTAGCGCTCGACGGGCAGGAGCGTCTGCTTCGGCGGCGAGAGCGGGGCGTCGGGGATGTCGAGCCGGGGCTCGCCCGAATAGAACCGGAGGCCCGCGAGCGCGGCCGTCTCGTAGCGCTCGGCCTCGGCCTCCCGCACCTCGACCTCGGCCGAGAACGTCTGGAGCTTGAGGAGGTCGATGGGGTCGGCCTCGTCTTTCTTCACCTTCTCGTCGAGCGCCTTCTCGGCGTCGGTGAGCTGCTGCTTCACGTCGGCGAGAAGCAGCTTGGCGTCGCGCGCCAGCTGCAGGCCGTAGTAGGCGCGGCGGACCTCGAGGCGGATCAGGTCGCGCTCCTTTTCCACGCCCGCCGCTTGCAGCCGCACGTTGGCCTCGGCCGCCTCCCAGAGGTGGCTGATTTTGCCGAACGTCCACACCGGCAGTACGCCCTCGAGGCCCACGCGCCAGCCGAGCGCGACGCCGGCCGACGTCGCGATCTGGACCTCGTTGTCGGGGCTGTACGAGGAGGTGCCGCGCAGCTCGGGCAGCACCGTCACGCCGCCGCTCATCTTGAACTGGCTGAAGGGAGCGGAGCGCGCCTCGTCGAGCTCGCTCCGGGCCCGCATGAGGCGGGCGCGCGCGGCGACGACGTTGGGGTGGTTCTTGTCCGACAGCTCGAGGATTCGCGCCAGGTCGTAGACGCGCTTGGTGCTCGGCGCGAGGCCCGGCGTCGTCGGCGCGGGCGGCGACCCCGCGCCGCCCGCGGCGGGCCCGTCGGCGAGGGCGGGGCGCCAAGGCCCGCCCGCGAGGCCGCCGATCAGCGTCACGACGAGCAGGGACGCGCGAGAACGGCTCACGGTCCGCGAAGGTAGTGCGACGCAGCAGAACTTTCCACCCAGTCGGGGCGGCGTGTGTCACGCTCCACCCCGAGCCAGGCCCATGATGCGCGCACGTTTCCTCCTCCTCGCCACGCTGACGGTTTCGTGCTCGCAGGCGGTGCGGGACCGACCCCCCGGCCCGTCCGGGCCCGCCAAGGGGGACCCGGTCGAGGTTGCAGTGCCGGGCCCGGCGATCGTAGCCGATCCCGCTCCGCGCTCGCTGGCCGACCGCGACGCGGCCGTGGACGACGCGCTGCTCCTCGACCCCTCGCGGACCCTGGGCCCGGCGCCGGCCGAGTTCCGCGTCCGCTTCGAGACGACGCGCGGCCCGTTCGACGTCCGATGCATGCGCGCGTGGGCGCCGAACGGCGTCGATCGTTTTCACCACCTCGTGCGCATCGGCTTCTTTCGCGACATCGCCGTCTTCCGAATGGTCGCGGGCTTCGTGGCGCAGTTCGGCATCCATGGGGATCCGCGCGTGAGCGCCGCCTGGAAAGACGCAGAGATCCCGGTCGACACCGTCGAACGATCGAACACGGCCGGCACGATCAGCTTCGCGATGGCCGCGCGGCCGACCAGCCGGACGACCCAGGTCTTCGTCAATTTGACCGACAACGCGCGGCTCGACGACATGGGCTTCGCCCCCGTCTGCGAGGTCGTCGCGCCCGGGCTCGACACGGTGGCGAGCCTGTTCTCGGGCTACGCAGAGACGGCGAGCCGCGAGCAGGGGCGCATCCAGCGCGAGGGCAACGCCTTCTTGCGCAAAGAGTTCCCCGACCTCGACTATATCGTTTCGGCGCGCCTGCTCGACGACCCTCGCTGACTCGCGCGACGCGGTCAGACGACGAGCAGGTAGACGAAGCCGACGAGCAGCACCGCGACGGTGGCAGTGACGACGACGACGATCACGATCTGCTGCTCTTGCGAGGCGCTGCGAAAGCGCGCGAGCGTCTTGACGCCGAGATCGTTGCCGCGCTTGCCGAGGCTCGAGAACGCCTCGTCGACCCGCGTTTTCCAAGACGGCGCCATCCCGAGCTCGGCCGCGCTGAAGCTGCCGCTGTGCATCTGCGGTCGCGGCTGCATCTGCGGAAAGGCGGGCGCGGGGATGCCGTTCGGGGGCGAGCTGGTGCTGAGAGCGGCCCGCGACGGGGGTTGCCCGAACGACGGCGGCGCGCCTTGTTGGTGAGAGTGCGGCGAGGCCGAGGGCGGCCCGGCCCCGAAAGAGGGCGCGGCGGTGCGCACTTGCGCCTGCACCGCATCGAGCTCGAGCACGGCCGTCTTGTCGCCGCTGTCGAGCGTCGAAGGATCGGGGGTCGCGAACGGTGAGCCGAACGTGGGGCTCGCGGTCGCGGGCAGCGACATCGTCGGCACCTGCGCCGGCGCGTCGGCCGCGACCTCGCCGTGGACCTCGCGGACGTACATCTCCGTCGGCGTCTCGCGGTCGCGGTGCACCGGCTCGTCCTCGACGGGTGTCGTGCCGTCCAGGGACGACGTCGTCGGATCGGCGACGATGTCCTGGCTCTGGAGGAGCGCGGGATCCGGCGCTGCGGCCGACGCCAAGGC
>CALKVR010000201.1 GCA_938004815.1 uncultured Polyangiaceae bacterium
GGGCGGATCGTTCCGTGAGGGAGCCAATTTCGATCCACTCCTCGGGCGTGTGCAGTCCACCGCCGCGGACGCCGAGCGTGTCGACTGTCGGCAGGCCGGCGGCCTGCAGGTTGTTCCCATCGCACACTCCCGCGGTACGGCCGAACGGGAGTGGTCTTCCCAGAGCCTCCGAGGCGGCTCGCACCGATGAGCTCGTTCGAGCGCGGCGCACCTCGCGATCGGCTCGGTGTTCGCATGCCGGTCGTGCGGCGCGACGTCGGCATCGGCGCATTGCTGGTGCGCTCGGCGATGGAGCCGGCCGCGAGCTGGCGCCGTGTCTACCTCAGGGGCCCGGACCTCGCCGTCGCCCCCGACGACGACGGGCCCGTGTCGTTCGCCGAGTTCTTGCGCCCCAAGGAGGCCGGCGACGCGGTGGTGAGCGCGGGCGTGCTCTTCAGCTATGCGTTGCTCGTGCCGTGCGTCGCGGTGATCGCGGCCGGCCTGGGCGCGATCACGGCGTCACGTCGCCGACTTCGTAGAACGTGAGCGCCGTGTCGCCGTACTTGCGCTCGCTGACGATGGCGACGCGATCGCTGAACGTGGACGGTGGGCGCGCCGAAGCGTGCTCGAGGACGATGCGTGCGCCAGGGGCGAAAGCCCCGCTCGTCGTCAGCTCGCCGAGGACCTCGGCGGCGCGGTCGGTGTCGGCGTAGGGCGGGTCCACGAAGGCCAGGTCGAACGGCCCCGCCGCGACGATGGCGGCGAGCGAGCGCTCGGCGGCAGAGCCGATGACCCGAGTGATCGCGCCGAGGCCCAGCGCGGCGAGGTTCTGCTTGGTCACCGCCGCTGCGCGGGGCGCGCTCTCGACGAACAGCGCCCATTCGGCGCCGCGCGAGAGCGCTTCGATCCCCATCGCGCCGGTGCCCGCGTAGAGGTCGAGGACGCGCGCGCCGGTGACGTCGGCCAAGATCGAAAAGAGCGCCTCCCGGACCCTGTCGCTCGTCGGCCTGGTGCCGCGGCCGCCAGGCGCAGCCAACCGCCGCCCGCCCAGACGTCCGGCGATCACGCGCATGTGGTCGTCAGAACCGGACCGTGACCGAGACGTCGGCGCCCATCGGGCCGAAGCTCGGGACGAGCTCGAAGGGCAGGGCGGCCTTCTCATCCTCAGAGCCGCCGCTCCAATCGGCGGTCGCGAGGAGGATGATGCCAGCCGCTCCGAGCGCGCCCGCGACGGGGAAAGCGACGAAGTGGATCATCTCGACCGTGTCGCCCTCTTGGCAGAGCTTGATGATCTCGCCCGAGCTCTGACCCTGCGCGTTCGGGTAGTCGCCGTTGGGCCCCGGCTCGCACGCCTGCTTGCCGTTCGGGATGTCCTGCTTGTACTTCTCCTCGATCTCGCTCGAGAGCTGGAGCGACCGCACCCCACCGTAGGCGCCGACGCCCGCGCCGACCGCGCCGAGCCCGAGCAGGGTGAAGCCGAAGATCTTCTGATAGGGCGGCGCGCTCTCTTCGATCGGGGTGGGGGTGAGCGTGACCTCGCGAGCCTCACGCGGCTTCAGGTCGACCTTGGTCTCGACCTCGGCGTAGCCGGGGACGTCGACCGTGATCACGTGCGGCCCCGCGCTCAGGTCGAGCGTGGCGACGCCGTCCGTCAAAGTGCCGGCCGGGTTGCCGTCGACCTTCACCGTACCCTGGTGGTTACCGACGCGGACGATGATGCGAGCGCCAGGCGTTCCGCCGGCCAGCTCGGCGAACTTCTGCTTGGCGATCCCGGCGAGCGCCTCATCGACGGCCACGGTGAGGTTGGACGAGTACCGAAACGTCGTGGCGGTGCTGCCCTTGCCCTTGATCCAGAAGTGAAGATCCCCGGCGACGTCGTTGCCGTCTTTCTTCATCGTGCCCCAGACGAAGCGATCGACCTTGATCTCTTGGGCGATCTTCTCTTCGCAGGCCGCGTCGGGGGGGTCGACGCACCCCAGGCTCGGCACGAGCACCTGGAGCGCGTAGTCCTTCGACGTCTTGGCGGTGCTCCAGCCGTCGGCGTCTTCGATGGCGCGTTTGAGCGCGAGCGAGAGGGCGTCGGCCTGCTCGAAAGCGTCGAGCGTCTGGATGGTGAGCACGGCGACGGGCAGCTCGCCGTCCTGGGCCTGCGCGGCGGCGGGCACGGCGAGCAACGAAGCTGCGACGAGACCCGCGGAGACTCTGGAGAACCAGGGCATCGCGACCCACGATACGCGCCCCGTTCACGACTGAGAAGGCGGTCCTACCCGAATTCCATCTTGTTCCACATGTCTCGGCGCATCATGGCCTTCTTCTTGTCGCTCAGCGTGACGAGGCGAGCGGCGCTCCACGCAGCCAAAAGCTCGCCCTCCTGGCCCAAGCCCGGCAGCACGCTTCGTCCGAGCAGGAGCGTCCGCTCGATCGGCCCCCGGATGGGCTCGCCCGCGAGGCCCAGGTACCCGGGCGGGTCGACCTCGAGCTGCCTGACCATCGGCTCTTGCGCGGTGAGCCCGACGGCGTCGCGCTCCACGGCTCGCTTCGCCCCGCCCTCCCAAATCCAGACCGGGAGGCCGTCGTGTGGAGAGTCGACCGCCAGGAGGTGGCGCTCGAGGAACGGCAGCTCGGCGCTCAACGTCGAGAGCACGAACGCGCGCGCCTCCGAGAGCGGGAGCGCGCCGTGGTCGGGCAGCAAGAGCTCGGCCACGAGCAGGGTGCGGTCGGCGTCGAGGTCGGCGCGTTGCAAGTGCACGACCGCGGGCCGCTCCCGCCCTTGGAACGGATTGTCACGGGCGAAGATGAGCGACTCGGGCCCGAGGGGCGCCGGGACGCCGGCGGCTCGGGCGACGATCGAGACGACGAAGCGGCCGACGGTGGAGGTGATGCGCGGCCACTCGCGGAGCGCGCGCTTGTGGATCCCCTGGCCCGCCGCGAGCGCGGCGAGCGCTTCGCCCTCGGAGTCGGTGAGGACGAAGTCGCACCCGGTCGGGTGCTCGTCGCCGTCGATGAGCACGCCGGCCGCGCCGCCTCGCTTGAGCAGCAGCGCCGCCGCGCGCGCGCCGAGCACGCACTCGCCGCCGTGGGCCCGCACCCGATCGACGAGAAAGCCCTCGAGCTCTGCTTCGCCGCCGGTGAGCTCGACGAGACCGCGTGTCCACGCGCCGTGGAGCCGCGCGACGGCGAACGGAGGCGGCATGGTGGAGAGGTGTGTCCCGAAGAGCACGGACGCGCGCACCAGCTGCCGATAGAAGTGGCCGCGCGGAAACTCGCTCAGGATGTCGAAGTCGAGCTCGGCGTGCACGTAGGGCAGCGCGGCGGTCGCCTTGGCCGCCGCGCGCCGCTCCCAGAACGTGCCCGGAGGCCACATCACGTCTTGCTCGAACGCCTCGTCCGCGGCCGCGTTGACG
>CALKVR010000202.1 GCA_938004815.1 uncultured Polyangiaceae bacterium
TCTGGGAACGATGGAGGCGATTCCGGGACGCCCGATGCTGGTGGTATAGCTCGCCCGGGTGAGCAAACCCGAGGCGTGCGCGTATTTGAAATGAATGCCGGGAAAAACGTTGCGATACTTGCCCTCCGCATGGGTGCGCGTGCCCCAGTCGTAGTTGGCGCGGCGCTTGATTTCCTCCTCCGTGAGGGGTCCCACGAACGCCGCGCGAAGGGCCGCCGCCATCTCGCGGAGCGGCATGACCGCGCTCGACGCGACATAGCGCGGCGACGGCGCTTCGACCTCGAGCGCGCTTACGTGGACGGCGGCCAGGTCCCGGACGTCGACGACGCCGAACCACAGGTTGGGCACGCCGGGCCATTTGCCGCGCATGAGCTCGACCAGGATCGCCGGGCTCGTGCGGAGGTGCTGCTCGGTCAGGACCGGCCCGAGCACGAGCGACGGGAGGATCGCCACGAAACCGATCGCGCGGCCCCCGGGCTCGGTCGCGAGGGCGCGCGCCGCGCGCTCGGCCTGCACCTTGGAGGTCGCGTAGGCGTCGGTCGCGACGGTGGCGGTGTCGTTCCAGTCGGATTCGCGAAAGACGTAGGCGGCGGGCTTGTCCTCACCCGACACCGCCGCGACGCTCGACGTCATCACCACGCGCGTCACCGTCGAAGTGGCTTTGGCCGCGCGCACGACGTTCTTTGCTCCCTCGACGGCGACGTCGACGATCTCGCGCTGCGGGTCCTTGGCGGTGAGCGTGACCGCCGACGCGGTGTGGATGACCGCGTCGACCCCGCGCAGCGCGGCCTCGAAGGACGCAGGGTCCTCGAGATCGCCGCGCACGAGCTCGAGCCGCTCGGCGCCACCGGCGGCCAACGCCAGCACGTGGCCGCAGCGTTTTTCGTCCTTGGGGTCGCGCACGGTGGCGCGGACGCGGTAGCCGCGATCGAGCGCTTCGCTGACGACGTGGGCGCCGACGTAGCCCGTCGCGCCCGTCACACAGACCGTCTTGGTCATGCTCCCCCCTCAGGGCGTGAGGGGGGCCGGGGGGGTGAAAGCACGGAGATCGACCTCATCGAGCGACCACGCCTCGCCAGCTTCTCCATCCGGTCAGGGAAGGCTCTGGATCCACGCCGTCACCGCGGCGACGCCCGCGGCGTCGACGTCTTCGGTCGCGATGGGCGGCATCTGACCGGCGCCGCGGACGCCCATCCGCTGCGCGACCGCGCTCGCCATCGGATCACCGGGCTCGATGCGGTCGCAGCCGCAGGGGAACATCGTCGCCGGGACATCGACGGTCGTCAGGTACGTGTCGGTCATCGTCACGTCGACGTCGCCCTGCAGGATCTTCATGTGCATCGATGGCGACGGCAGACCCTGGGGGTTGTGGCAGCTCGCGCAGTTCGCGTGCAGGTAGCCGAGCGCGGCTTGCTCGGGATCGTTGCCGGGGACAGGAACGCCGTCAGGGAGCGGGACGGTGAGGAGGCCCGCGGCCGAGAGCGAGGCCATGGTCTCGCTGCCCGCCATGTCGTGTGTCAGCTGTACGGCCGAGAACCCGAGCGTTCGCCAGCTGTTGCGGTGGCACGTCGAGCAGAGCGACTCGGCCGGGATGTCGTGATCGGTGCCGTTGGCGTTCGGGACGCCGTCATCCTCGGGATCGACGATCCGATCGGCCTCGGACCCATCGAGCCGCCACTGGTACGCGGCGAACCGGTACTCGCCGTCGGCGTTGCGCAGGATGAGCCGCGTCTCGACGCGGACGCCGTCGCGCGTGAACTGCTTCCAGAGACGCGCGCCGATCGGCATCTCCCACGCGTCCATGTCCGACGTGTCGACCTGCGAGCATTCGGGCAGGTACACCCAGCGCGCTTTCTCGGCGCCGTCGGACCAGAGCGGATACTTGGGCTGAAACGGCTTGGCGTAGGCGGCGACGGTGTCGGTCGCGATGTCGGCGTAGAGGCCGGTCTCGCTGAGCGTCTCGGGCGGGTTGTCGATCACCGGTAGCGACGGGTCGCAGCTGCCACCTCCGCTCCCGCCGCCGCCCGTCGACGCAGAAGAAGACGAAGACGAGCCCGTGCTCGACGAGCTCGCCGGCCCGCCCGAGCTGGACGTCGACGACGTCGCGGCTCCGCCCCCGCTGCTGCCCGCATCATCCCCACAAGCGCCTGCGACGGCGGCGACGAGCAGCGCCGAGCCGAGACCCAAGCTCCTACCAAAGCCCATAGGCCGAGGAGCCTATCAGGATTCACTCATGGGGCGCGTCCACGTCGTCGCAGGACAGCGCGTCCACAGCCTCGCAGTCGACCAGCGCCTGGGCGAGACTGGCCGCGCAGTCGGCGGTCCAATCGGGCGTGGAGGGGGC
>CALKVR010000203.1 GCA_938004815.1 uncultured Polyangiaceae bacterium
TCATGATGTCGTCTTTGGCGACGCCCTTGGCGAGCAGATACGCCTCGAGGATCTCCTGCAGCGCCTCCGCGACGACCGAGACGGCACGCTCCTCGAAGAGTCGTTCGATTCGGGGTGGCCGGTGCTCGTCGCCGAGGGGCGCGTCGTCGTCTCGGCCGACCCGTCGCTCACGATGGTCGCCGGTGACTTCGACGCCTGGGCGGGCACGGCGCTCACCGCGGACCAGGGCTTCTCGTGGGGGCTGCTCCCCGATGAGGCCGGGTCGCGCTACAAGCTGACCGACGGGGTGTCGTTCGTCGCCGATCCGTGGGCGCGGGCTTACGACTACGACGCGTTCGGCGAGATCACGATGGTGCCGCCGGTCACGGCGCACCTCGAGCGCTTCTTTCAGGTCGCCGAGCCGGCGTCGGGCCTCGCGCCGCGCACGCTCCGCGTGTGGTTGCCCGAGGGGGCCCCGACCCACGTCCTTTACCTCCACGACGGGCAGAACCTCTTCGACCCCGACGCGATCTGGGGCGGGTGGATGCTAAAGGACACGGTTCCGGCCGGGATGATGTTGGTCGGCATCGACAACACCGCCGCGCGCATGGACGAGTACACGCAGGTCGCCGACGACATCGGGGGCGGCCCGGTCGGTGGGCTCGGCGACGACTACGCTACGCTCCTCGAGGACCGTGTCCGGCCGCTCATCGCCGCCACCTACGGTGAGCCCACCAAGGTCGGTCTCCTCGGCTCTTCTCTGGGCGGGCTCATCAGCTTGCACGTCGCCTACCTCAACCCCACGGGCTACGACTTCGCGGGGAGCATGTCGGGCACGCTAGGTTGGGGGAGCATCGGCCCGCACACGGGCGAGACGATGATCGAGCGATACGAGGCCGCGGGCCAGCAGCCCTTCGTGGTGTTCCTGGACTCGGGGGGCGGGGGCGTCTGCTCCGACGGCGACCTCGACGGCATCCAGGACGACGGCTCCGGGTCGGACAATTTCTGCGAAACGAACCAGATGCGCGACACCTTGGCCGCTGCCGGCCACACGTTCGACGTCGACCTCTTCCACTGGCACGAGCCCGGCGCAGCCCACAACGAGGCAGCCTGGGCGGCCCGCGTCTTCCGCCCGCTCGGCATCTTCGCCGGCCTCTGACGTAACTGCTTCCGTAAGCGCGGGTGCGGCGAAGGGCGCCCCGCCGCTCTTCGAAGTGGTGAACTGTCAATCACCGGCGGCTGTTGTGTATCCTTCGAGGGTGCGCTGGGTGGCCACCGCATTGCCGTTCTGTGTCTTTGTGGCGACGGGCTGCACGGTCGTCCTGTCGCCCGACGAGGCGCAGTGCGAGGCCGCTGCCGACTGCGCCTCCCGAGGCTTCGGCGAGGGGGCGATGTGCGTCGAGGGCGTTTGCACGGACGGCGGCGGTGCGGGCGGGGCCGATCCGATCTGGGGGTGCCTCGGCAACGTGGTCGAGCCGACCCCCGACACGAGCAAGACCTTCACCATCAACGTCCGCCTCGCGTTCGCCAGCGGGGGCGAGCCGGTGACGAGCGCCGACGTCGACATCTGCGACAAGCTCGACGTCAACTGCATGGGGACGAGCCCCGACTTCCCCAAGGACCTCACGCCCGACGCGCAGGGCATGGTGACCGCGACGCTCAAGCAAGGGTTCGACGGCTTTTTCCGGATCACCGATCCCGAAATCGTCGACTCGCGCGTCTACGTCGGGCGCCCCATCGTCGAGCAGCCCAACGTGAAAGAGGTCCAGCTCCTCCGACCCTTCGAGTACGAAACGCTCGCGAACCTCGCCCAGAGCGCGGTCGATCCGACGCGGGGCTCGGTCATCGTCCTCGGCATCGACTGCACGGGCGACGGCGGCGCGGGGATGCGCTTCGAGACCAACAACGGCGACGGCGCGACCGTCCCGTTCTACCTCATCAACCAGGCGCCCACGATCCCGCCCACCGCCACCGCCACCGACGGCGACGGCTTCGGTGGCTTCTTCAACATGCCGCTCAGCAACGCCGTCGTCCGCGCCTACCTCGCAGAAGACGGCACATACGTGGGCGAGTCGAGCCTGACGGTGCTAGCCAATACCATCTCGTACGTGCAGATCACGCCAGCGCCACAGTAGTTTGCCCAACCCCTGCGTGCGGGGGCCCAACCCCGCTTGCGAGCCAGTCGAGTCATGGAATCGGATCGAATCGGCAAGTACCGCATCATCGCCAAGCTCGGACAGGGCGGGATGGCGACGGTCTACTTGTCGCTCGTCCCCGGTCCGGTCGGCTTCAACA
>CALKVR010000204.1 GCA_938004815.1 uncultured Polyangiaceae bacterium
CCCCGCATGGGCCGAGCCGATGCGCGCCTTCACCGATCGCGCGGCGCGCCCGCTCCTCGGGACGAGCCGCACGTCGCTCAGCGAGGCCGACTTTCAGTCGATCGAGAGCAAGCTCTCCGCGCACGTGGCCTGGCGCAGCAAGAAGCCCGAGACACGCGTCGAGAAGCTGGGCATCGAGCGCCTGCGGGCGATCCTCGCGACCGACGCCAAGGCGCAGATCGACGCGCTCGTCGAACAGGATCTCGCGCTCGCCGACGACTACGCGGCGATCGAGCTCGTCGAGAAAGCGGTGCGCATGCGCCGTGATTTTCTGAAATTTCTGCGAAATTTCGTCAATTTCTCGGACTTCTACAACCGGCGGGGCGCGAGCTTTCAGGCGGGCACGCTCTACCTCGACGCGCGTGGGTGCGAGCTGGTCGTCGGGGTCGCCGACGCCGCCAAGCACGCGACCCTCGCCGGCCTGTCGAACGCGTACCTCACGTACTGCAACTGCACGCGACAGGGGCGCGAGCCGATGGGCATCGTGGCCGCGTTCACCGCGGGCGACGTCGACCACCTGATGGTCGGTCGGAACGGCATCTTCTACGACCGCGCGGGCGACGACTGGGACGCGACGATCACGAGCATCGTGGCGAACCCCATCAGCGTGCGTCAGGCGTTCTTCGCGCCGTACAAGCGCCTCATCCGCATCGTCGAAGAGCAGGTGGCCAAGCGGGCCGCCGAGAAAGAGAAAGAGTCCTCGGCGAACATGGACGCGTTCGGCGCGAGCGTCGCGACCGCAGACACGGCGAAGCCCACGCCGGCCGCCGTCCCCGCGGCCGGCGCCCCGCCTGCCGCGCCCGCCGCTCCGTCCCCGGCGACGCCCGCCCCCCCCAAGAAATTCGACGCCGGGATGGTGGCGGCGATCGCGGTCGCGGTCGCCGGTATCGCCAGCTTCTTGGGCGGCATCGTCGGGATGTTCCTCGGTCTCGGGATCTGGATGCCGCTCGGTATCCTCGCGGTGCTCCTGCTCATCTCGGGCCCGTCGATGCTGATCGCGTGGCTCAAGCTCCGGCAGCGCAACCTGGGCCCGATCCTGGACGCCAACGGCTGGGCCATCAACGGTCGCATGAAGGTCAACGTTCCCTTCGGTGGCTCGCTCACCAAGGTCGCCCACCTGCCGGAAGGGGCCTCGCGCAGCCTCGACGACCCGTTCGCCGAGAAGCCCACGCCCTGGCGGCGCTGGGTGCTGCTCGCGGTCGTGGTGGGTCTGGCCCTCGCCTGGGCGCTCGGAAAGCTCGATCGATGGCTACCGCCGAAGGTCCAATCGATCCATGTTTTCCCGCCGCCCGCGGCCTCCGCGCCAGCCGCACCTGCCGCGTCGCCGGCGGCGCCGCCTGCCCCGCCTCCGAAATGAGACTCGTCGACACCCACTGCCACCTCGACCCCCAGTACTTTCCAGCCGGGCCGGGGCCCGTGCTGGACCGGGCTCGTGCGGTGGGCGTGGGCGCGTTCGTGGCGATCGGGGTGGGAGACACCCTCGACGCCGCGCGCCACGTGGTCCACGTCGCGGAGACGACGCCCGACGTGTGGGCGACGGTGGGCCTCCACCCTCACGACGCCAAGGTGCTCGACGCCGCGTTCCTCGCTGAGCTCGAGCGCCTGAGCGCGGCGCCGAGGGTCGTCGCCATCGGCGAGATCGGCCTCGACTACCACTACATGCACTCGCCCCGCGAGGTTCAGATCGAGGTGTTCCGAACCCTCGTCGATCTGGCCGTCGCCAAGGCCCTCCCGATCGTCGTTCACACCCGCGAGGCGGCCGAAGAGACGCTCCGAGTCCTCGAAGAGAGCCGCGCGAGAGAGGTCGGCGGGATCATCCACTGCTTCAGTGAAGACGTCCCCTTCGCCCGGCGCGCGCTCGACGTCGGCTTCGACCTCTCGTTCTCGGGGATCGTGACCTTCAAGAACGCCAAGGCCATCCAGGAGGCCGCCGTCTTCGCCCCCGCCGATCGGATCCTCGTCGAGACCGACAGCCCCTACCTGGCGCCCGTCCCGCTCCGCGGCAAGCCATGCGAGCCGGCCTACGTCGTCCACACGGCGCGCCGCGTCGCCGAGCTCCGCGGGGTCTCGCTCGAAGCGATCGCGGCCCTGACCACCGAGAACGCCATCCGGCGCCTCGGCATCTGCTGAGGCGCCTGCTACAGTTCTGTTCGTGCCGCCGCGCACCCGCCGCTCCCCGCTCGACCTCCTCACGGCGGGCTCGGTATCCCTGGCGGTGCACGCCTGCGCGGCGCTCGGGCTCGTGGGCTTCGTGCACCTCGCGCGCCTCTTCACGTTCTCGGAGCAGCCCCTCTCGCTCGCTCCGCTCGACCAGAAGACGCTGAGCGCCGAGATCGAGCTGCCGGAGGTCGAGATCGACTCGCCGCTCCTCGGCGCCGCGCTGCAGGCAGAAGAGGCGCCCCCGGTGAACGCAGGCGGGACGAACGTCGCGCGGCCCGATCTGGGCAACGGCGGCCGGGGCGGCGACGAGACGGCCAAGGAGCAAGCGGTCAACTTCGCCAACCAGGACGATCGGATCACGATGGACCCGAGCGTCCTGTCCAACCTCCGCTTGAGCCAGCTCTCGCGCATCGACACGAACGGGCCGCGCCTCTCGTGGGAGGACCTCCGCTCGAGCCGCGAGCCGATGGAGCTCACGTTCGTCGCGATGGGCGTCGACGGCATCGCCGAAGAGCGGCGCGCCGAGGCCCTCGCCGACCCAGCGCGCGGGCTCGCCCTCGCGGGCAAGCGAAGCGTGCTCGGCGCGGAGCTCGGCGGCGGCGAGCCCGGTGAAGGTGACGCGGCCAAGAACCCGGGCACCAACGTGCTCGGCGGTCCGCTCAGGCAGACGGGGCTGGGCTTCGCGGCCGGCGCGAACAAGGGCCTCGAGGCGGCCGCCCTGCGCAACGCGCGCGCGCGGCCGCTCAACGACGAGGGCCGCCCGAGCGACACCGAAGAGACCGAGCAGGCGGTCGCGCTCAAAATGCAGTCGCTCTTGCACGCGAGCAACGCCGGCGGGGCCAAGGGCGCGGGCAAGGGCGGCTCGGGCGGCGGCGGCGCGCCCGCCTCGGGGGCTGGCAAGGGCAGCGGGTCGGTCGCGTCACCGCTCGGCCAGGGGGGCACGGGCCCCGGAGACGTCGAGCGGATGGGCTACGTTCGCGGCGTACAGCAGCGGGTCCACCCCCTCTGGGGCGACGCCATGCCGCGGTGGGCGATCATGGAGGGTCGGCAAGCCTCCGCCACCGTCACGTTCGTGATCGAGGCTGACGGTACTGTCTCCAGCGCCCGCGTCACGCGCGCGAGCGGCATCCCGGAGTTCGACGAGAACGTCCGCAAGGCCGTGCTGAGAGGCGGGCCCTACGGTCCCCTGCCCGCCGGCCTCCAGCCGAGGCTCGTGTGGTCGATGCCGTTCCACATGTCGAACCCGGCCGTCCGGCCGAAGCACCCCAAAGACGGCCCGACCTAGATCGGTGGAGGTGGGCAACTGCTGCCACCCGCAAACCTTTCGTCGAGGCGGACGACGACCGCTCAACGCGGGTCCCCTGCGACGGCTCGGCCGAGCAGAGTCGAAGTGTCCGCTGACGGTGTCCCCGCAGAGCGTTCCAGTCAGGGGGCTGACGCAGCCCCCTCGGCCGCGAAACGCGGCCTCACCCCGCCTTCGGGCTCCGGTCCTTACGGTCCTCGCCCGTGCAGATGGCGACTGATACGTCGACTCCACCTGAAAGGCCGCACCGGACAGAGACTGCGGCAAGGCAGGTGGCTGTGTGGTTTCGTCGAGAGCGAGCGAGGTCGGTGTCGAGTCGCGCGGAGCGTACGACTGTACGCGAGCACGCTCGACGCCGAGATCGCGATGCTATCGGCGAAACACGCCAGCCACCTAGACGACGAGCTCGTGGAAACGCGCGCGCAGCACGGCGCTGGCGGCGTCGAGCGCGCTGTCCTCGTCGTAGCCCATGCGCTTGAGGCGCTCGAGCATCGCCGTCGCCTCACGCCGGCGAGCCTCGCCGAGGTCCTTGTCGGGCGCGCGGTCGTCGCCCCGTTCTTTGGCGACCTTCTTGTTGCGCAGGATGCTGACGAGGTCGCGAACCAGGAGAGCGATCGGCTTGCGACGCTCGGCGAAGACGGCCTCCTGGAGCTTCTTCAAGAGCTCGGGGAACACGATCTCGTTCACGGCGCGCTGGCCCGGGTGATCGATGGCCCATGCCGCGATCGATGAAATCAGGCTGCGCCGGTGGTCCTCGTTCTTTTGCGTGACGCCGAGGAAGGCTTCGACCTCGCGCATCATCCGCTCGTCGGGCCGCTCGTACTCGCCCGTGAGGGGGTTGCGGATGGTCTCGCCCTTCACCCACACCGACACGTTGGTCACGTAGCGATCGAAGAGCTCCTTGTAGCGGACGTCGTCGACGAGGCCGCTCGCCGCGCGCATCTCTTCTTCGATGCGGTCGAGGAGGCGCCGCCGGACGACGCCGCGCATCTCTTTCGTGTCGTGGTAGCCGCCGGCCTGCGCCTTGACCCGCAGCCAGTCGTACTCGCTCGTCTGCTTGCACAGCTCGTCGAGCTCGGCGAGCACCGCAAACGGCGAGAGGCAGGTGTACTCGGGGTGCTGGGCGGCGTTGAGCAGCACCGTCCGCATCGTGCGCGGCGAGGCGCCGTCACGGCCCTCGTACTCGACCGACGCCTCGCTCTCGCGGTAGACCGCGCCGAGCCCGCTCTTCAGCACTTTGCGCGCGTCGCCGTCGAGGCCCTCGGGCACCTTACCGAGGCCGTAAAGATCGAGCTTTTGCTCGATCGAGAGCTCTTTGACGATCTTGGCGAGCTCGCTCGGGTAGCGGTCGGGGCTCGGCTTGGAGAGGCGCGTCATCACCGCGAACTCGGCCGCGACGGCGGTGGCGTGCGGCGCGACGTGGCGGTGCGTATAGGGCGCGATCTGCACGTCGTAGATGCGCCGCTCGTCGACCCAGCTGCGCAGGTAGGGCACCGGGACGAGCTCGAAGCGGCCGCGGAAGCTCGGGAACTCGGGGTGCTCGCGGAAAGCGCCGAGGTGGATCTCGTTGGCGCTGCCGATCATCACGACGTTCGTCTGCACGGTCTGGTGCGGCAGGCTGACCTCGCCCGTCTCGAGCGTGAGCTGGAGGTAACGGAACGCCTCCATCGGCCGCTTGAGGAGATCGCTGAACTCGATCACGCCACCGGCGGCGTCGATGAGCTCACCGTGCGCTTCGAAGAGCGTGGTCGCTTGGAGGGCGGTGGGCAGAGCCGCGAGCGACCGGTCGGCCGTGATCTGGCGCTCGCCCGCGTCGACGCTGAGCTCGGGGCCGAGGGTGATGGCGCCCTGTCGGTACCGGCGGGAGATCGTCCAGCGTTCGATCTGCACGTGCCGCAGTGCCCGCTTGAGGTTGCCCTCTTCGCTCATCATGAGGGCCTCGAGCACCTGCTGGTTCTTGTACGAGAGCTGCCCGCTCGCGAGCCAAGCCGGCGGCGTCGCCGAGCCGTACAGCTTGGCGAGGAGGGCGCGCCGCTCGGGGATCGGCAGCAAGAAGAGCGGATGGTCGCGGATCTCGACCTGGAGGCGGGCGTCGATCGCGGTGTCGGGGAGGTGGGCGTAGGTGTCGTCCCAGCTGCCCCCGCCGGGCACGGCGCGATCGGCCTGCGAGTCTCCGAACCCGATGGCGCCTCGGGTCGTCTTGCGGCTCGGGAACACCCAGTGGAGGCGGTAGAGGGCGCCCTCGGGGAGCGTCGAATAGTGCTCGAGCGCGCGAAGGATGCAGGCTGCGGTGGTGCTCTTGCCCGACCCGTTCGGGCCGTGCATCAAGACGAGACGGTTCGCGCGGCCCTCGTTCACGAAGTTCGCCAGCGAGCGGAAGATCTCGCCTTGGATCTCTTCGTGGCCAACGAGCGGCATGTCGCGCGAATCGCCCTTGTCGTCCCAGGGCAGATCGAAGAGCCGGTAACGGACGACCTTGCCCCACGGCTTGTCGACCACCTC
>CALKVR010000205.1 GCA_938004815.1 uncultured Polyangiaceae bacterium
GGCGCGCCCAGACCAGGCCCGGGACGTCGGCCACCGCGCGGACGAGATCGGGGAGCCCGGCGCCGTCGTCACGATCGCGCCCGTAAGCGACGGTGTCCTGGGAGACGAGGTTGATCTCTTTGACTCCGGCTCCGACGAGGCGCTCGACCTCGCGCACGACGTCGGCGATCGGCCGTGACCGTTGCTTGCCGCGGAGCTCGGGGATCACGCAGAACGAGCAGGTGCGGTTGCAGCCCTCGGCGATCTTCACGTACGCGCTGCCGGGGTGCGACGTGAGGGTACGCGGCGCGTCCGCCGACGGCAGCCACTCGGCCGGTGAGCCCACGAGCACGCGCTCGGCGTCGCCGGAGAGCACGCGTTTCAGCTTGGGCATGTCGCTCGAGCCGAGCAGGTGATCGATCTCGGGGATCTCTCGAGCGAGCTCTTCGGGGTGGCGCTGCGCGAGGCAGCCAGTGACGACCAGCTTCTGGCAGCGGCCCGTCTCTTTGTGACGCGCCATCTCGAAGATGGCGTCGATCGACTCTTTCTTCGCCTCGCCGATGAAGCCGCACGTGCTCACGACGATCACCTCGGCCTCGTCGGGATCGGCGACGTGCTCGAAACCGTCGGAGAGGGAGAGGCCGAGCATCACCTCGGCGTCGACGCGGTTCTTGGGGCAGCCGAGGCTGACCATGTGGATCGTACGCGTCACGCGGCGCCCTCGCGCGCGGCCGTCAAGAACCGCTGAAAGAGGTGGAGGGTGTCGTGCGGGCCAGCGGCGGCCTCGGGGTGGAACTGCACCGAGAACGCGCGTGCCTCGGGGACGGCGAGGCCCTCGCTCGTCTTGTCGTTCAGGTGGATGTGCGTCATCACGGCGGATTGGGGGAGCGACGGGATATCGACGCAGAAGCCGTGGTTCTGCGACGTGATCTCGACGCGACCCGAAGTGAGATCGAGAACCGGCTGGTTGAGCCCGCGGTGCCCGAACTTGAGCTTGTAGGTCTTGCCGCCGAGGGCGAGGCCCAAGAGCTGGTGCCCCAGGCAGATCCCGAAGAGCGGCTTCTTGCCCAAGAGGTCTCGCACGGTGTCGATCGCGTAGGTGACCGCGGCCGGATCGCCCGGGCCGTTGGACACGAACACGCCGTCGGGAGAGAGGGCGAGCACGTCGGCGGCCTTGGTCGTCGCGGGGACGACCGTCACGCGGCAGCCGAGGTCGACGAACGACCGGAGGATGTTGCGCTTGATGCCCATGTCCAGCGCAACCACGTGGAGCGGCCTGTCGCCTGGAGTGCCGGCGCTGGGGGCGAGCCCGCCCGAGAGCCCCGAAGGCGACGCCTCGTCGAACGCGTAGGGGGCGGCGGAGGTGACCGAGCGCACACAGTCGAGGCCGTTCATGTCGGGCGCGGCGCGGGCGTGGTCCACCAGCGTCGCCGCGTCGAGCGCGCCGATCGCGCCGTTCTGGGAGCCCACGGTCCGGAGGTGACGCGTCAGCCTGCGCGTATCGACCCCGCTGATCATCGGCACGCCGCCGGCCAAGAGGTAGGCAGCGAGGGTCTCTTCGGCGCGCCAGCTCGAGGGCGCCGGGCTGGCCTCGCGGACGACGAAGCCGGAGACATGGGGCTTGCCGGAAGAGCTCTCGGGGTCGAGGCCGTTGACCCCGGTGTTGCCGATCTGCGGCGCCGTCATCACGACGATCTGCCCCTTGTACGAGGGATCGGTCAGCACCTCTTGGTAGCCGGTCATCCCGGTCGTGAACACCACCTCACCCGTCGCCACGGTCTCGGGCGGGACGTCGGTGCCCCAGAACCCCTCGAACGTGGTTCCGTCGGCCAGACAGAGCCGGGCGGGACGCGGCGACATGGCGCGCTACTTAGCACGCTCGCCGCATGCGGGGGACGCGAAACCTGGACGGCTGGCGCGCTATGCTCGTGCGTCGATGCCGCCCAGTGCCCGGGCCACGACCGCGCTGCTCGAACGCGCAAACGCCGCCGACCTGGGGGGAGCGGTCGCTGCCGCCGTCGCGGCGGCGGCCGAGGCGCCCACCGGCGAGTCGCTCAACGCCCTGGGAACCGCGCTCGTTCGCGCCGGGCGCAAGGACATCGCGCGGGCTGCTTACGCCCTGGCGGTCGACGCCGACCCGGGGCTCTACAAGCCGCGGGCGAACTTGGCGAACCTTCACGCCGAGCAGAACGAGCTCGATGAGGCGATAGAGCACTTGAGGATCGCGACGTCGCTCGCCTCCGACCGCGGGCAACTGTGGGCGAGCTTCGGTAGTGTGCTGCAGCGCGCCGGTCGCACGGAGCCGGCTGCGGCTGCCTACGAACGGGCGGTCGAGCTGACGCCGAGCTCCGTCCTTTGGCACAACCTCGGACTGTGCCGCGCGGCGTCGGGCCGGCTGGGCCCTGCGCTCCACGCGTTCCGCGAGGCCCTGCGTCTCGACCCAGACGCGTTTCTCCCGTGCTTCGCCGCGATCGAAATCCTGAACGAGGTCGGCTCGCCGGCCGATGTTCTGCCTCTGCTCGCCCAAGCCGCTCGCACGGTGCCAGACGACCCCGACGTCCTGGCAAACGTGATCCGCCACTTCCAGGTTGCGCGCTTCGACGCCGAGGCGGAGCGCCTGCTCCGTATCGCGCTCGACAAATGGCCCACGCACGGGACCCTGCTCCTCCTCCTGAGCAACGTCCTCGCGCGGAGCGACCGGCTGCCCGAAGCCGAGCCCTATTGTGAGCGGGCGATCCAGCTGGGCGCGGACGATCCCGGCGTGTGGCTCCAGCTCGCCAAGATTCGGATGCGCCAGCAGCGCCTCGACGAGGAACGCGCCATCCTCGAAGATGCTGCTCGCCGTTTTCCGAGTGCCTACGAAGTGCGGATTCAGCTCGCTACGTCGCTGCAGCACGCCGAGCGCATCTCCGAGGCGGAGGCGATCTTGCTCGGTGTGGTCGAAGAGACGGCCTCCGCCGATGCGCTCTGCATGCTCGCGTGGACGCAGATCGCATTCGGCGACGCGGAGGCGGCGATGCGCTTGATCCGGCGCGCGGACACCGATCCGCCCGACAGAGCTTTCAGCGCCTCTCTGGCGGCGCTCATCTCGAACTACACGGGCGAGGCCGGCCAACCCGGCTACCGCGAGACGATCGAGCGCTGGGTGGGCGCCAACTTGGAGAGACCCAGGGTCCTGGAGCCGTTGCCTCGTTCCCTCTCGCCCGATCGGCGCCTCCGAATCGGCTACGTTTCGCCCGATCTTCGGGCCCACTCCGTCTCACGCTTCATGGAGCCACTCTTGGCCGAGCACGATCGCCGCCAGGTCGAGGTCGTGTGTTACTCGACCACGCGAAACCCCCATGACGACGTCACCGCCAGAATTCGTGCGCTCGAGCTCGAGTTCCACGACATGGCTCACGCCGACGCGTTTACGCTCGCGCGCCGCGTGCGCGACGACGGCATCGACATCCTGATCGACGTCGCCGGTTGGACGACCGAGCAGCGCATCGACACCTTCCTCGCCCGCCCTGCGCCCATCCAAGTCACGTACTTGGGCTATCCGGCCACGCTCGGCGTGCCGGAGATCGAGCACCGCGTGACCGACGCGGTCGCCGATCCACCTGGCGTCGAGGGTGCTTACACGGAGCGACTCATTCGCCTCGATCGCTGCGCTTGGGCGTTCCGGTTGCGGGACGAAGATGTCGGCAGCGTCCCGGAACGGCCGAGTCGGCCGATCACGTTCGGGTCCTTCAACAACCTCTCGAAGGTCGGTACCCCCACCCTCGACCTCTTCGCCGAGGTTCTCCGGCGCATCCCGGGCTCACGGCTGCTCTTGAAGGCCAAGCAAATCGACGAGGCACGGGCGACGGACCGGCTGCGATCCGAGCTGGGGGCGCGAGGCGTCGACGCCGACCGGATTTCGCTGACGCCGTTCCGGTCGTCACGAGTCGAGCACATGCAGCTCTATCACGAGGTCGACATCGGCCTCGACACCTACCCCTACAACGGAACCACCACGACGTGCGAAGCGCTCTGGATGGGGGTTCCCGTCGTCACGCTTCGTGGTGATGCGCCCGCGTCGCGCGTGGGCCATAGCTTGCTCACGGCCTGCGGGCTCGGTCATCTGTGCGCAGCGACACCAGAGGAGTACGCGCGAATCGCAGTCGACCTGGCGACCGCGCCAGCGCCTCTCGCCGACCTGAAGCGCGGGCTGCGCGCGCGGGTGGCCGCGTCGGAGCTGGGCGACTGCGCGGGGCTCGCTCGAGCGCTCGAGCGAGCCTACCGCTCTCTGTGGCATCAGTGGGTCGCTGCCCATGGATGAGCCCATCGCACGTCTGCTCGGCGCGCTGGAGCGCGTTGAAGCCGCGTTCCCCGACCAACCCGCGCTCGCGTCGCTCGCGGCTGCCGCCCGGCACGAGCCGACCGGAGAGGCCGCCAACGCGGTGGGAACCGCGCTCGTGAGGTTGGGTCGCAAGGACCTCGCCAAGTGCCTCTACGAAGTCGCGCTCGCGCTCGACCCGGCCCTGTACAAGCCGCTGGCAAATCTGGCCAACTTGGCGCTCGAAAGCGCCGATCTCGAGCGCGCGGTCGACTGTCTCGAGCGTGCCACGGCGCTGAGCCCTTCGCGGGGGGCTCTCTGGGCGAGCTTGGGCAGCGCGCTCCAGAGGCTCGGTCGCTTCGACGAAGCTGCCTCCGCGTACCGCGCGGCCGCGAACCTCGCGCCCTCGCATGCCGTCGTACACAACCTCGGGCTGTGCCTTTCGGCAGCGGGAAGCAACGAGATGGCGGTGGTGGCCTTTCGTGAGGCGCTCGCGCTCGACCACGACGCGCTCGTCACGCACTTCGCGCTCGCCGAGGCGCTGATCGCCCTCGAGCGCTTCGAGGAAGCGCTGGGGCCGCTCAGAGAGGCCGCGCGGACATGCGGCGACGACGTCGGAATCGTCGCCAACGTCATCCGGTACCTGCAGGTCGCGCGCCACGACGACGAAGCCCTCACGCAGCTCTCGCGCGCGCTCGAGAAGTGGCCGGCCGACGATACCTTGCTGCTCCTGCTCGCGAACGCCTTGCTGCGGCGCGACGCTCTCGCGGACGGTGAGCCGTTCTTCGCCGCCGCCATTCGAGCCGGGGCGGCGGGCCCGGGGGCGTGGCTTCAGCTCGCGCGCATCCGACTTCGACAAAAGCGTTACGCCGAAGAGCTGGAGATCCTCGGTCAGGCGGCCGAGCGGTTTCCTCGCGCGGCCGAAGTGGGCATCCAGTTCGCTGCTTCTCTCAGGCATGCGCGTCGCATCGAGGACTCCGAGGCCGAGTTGCAGCGCGTGCTGGCGCTTGGCCCCTCCGCCGACGCCAACTGCACGCTCGCCGGACTGCGGCTCGATATCGGCGATGCGTCCGCGGCGATGCGCCTGATCCGCGAAGCCGACGTCGAGCCCCCCGATCCGGCGTTCAACGGCGCGCTCGCGGCGATGGTCGCGAACTACGTCGACGAAATGTCGCCAGAAGAGACCAAGTCGACCGTGGAACGATGGGCCAGGCACGCAGTCCCTCCGGTCCCGGTGCTTTCGCTGCCCGACCGTTCTCTCGATCCAGACCGTCGGCTGCGGGTCGGCTACGTGTCGCCCGACTTGCGCGGACATTCGGTCACGCGCTTCCTGGAGCCGGTGCTGTTCCATCACGACCGCGAGGCGTTCGAGATCTTTTGCTATTCGACCGCGGAGCTCGAGCTGGACGCCGTCACCGACCGGATACGCGCGATGGATCTCACCTTTCGCGACCTGGGCAAGCGCGACGCGTACGAGCTCGCCACGGCGGTGCGAAGCGATCGCATCGACCTCGTCGTCGACCTAGCCGGGTGGACCGCAGGACAACGCCTGGAGGCGTTCGCCATGCGACCGGCGACGATCGCGATCACGTACCTCGGCTACCCGGCCACGTTGGGGTTGCCCTTCATCCACTACCGCATCACGGATTCCATCGCAGACCCGCCTGGCTCCGAAGCGGGCTACACCGAGAGGTTGCTGAGGCTCGACCGCTGCGCGTGGGC
>CALKVR010000206.1 GCA_938004815.1 uncultured Polyangiaceae bacterium
CTCCCCCGACCACGTGGCGCTCGTGCGCGGCGACGTCCGGGGCAAGACGGGGGTGCTCTGTCGCGTCCACTCCGAGTGCCTGACGAGCGAGGTCTTCGGCTCGCTCAAGTGCGACTGTCGCGAGCAGCTCGAGTCGGCACAGGCCGAGATCGCGGCCAAGGGTGAGGGCATCGTCCTCTACCTCCGGCAAGAGGGCAGGGGCATCGGGCTCGCGAACAAGATCCGCGCTTACCAGCTCCAGTCAGCAGGTCACGACACCGTCGACGCGAACCGCCTGCTCGATCTGCCCGACGACGCGCGCGAGTACCACGCCGCGGCGGCGATGCTCGACTACCTCGGGCCGCGGTCGATCACGCTGCTCACGAACAACCCCGCCAAGGTCGACGGGCTGCGGCAGCTCGGCGTCGTCGTGGCGGGGCGCTCGCCGGTTCACATCGAGCCGACCGCGTTCTCGCGCGACTACCTCGAGGCGAAGCGGTTGCGGATGAACCACGCGTTGCCGCGCTACGACGAGACCGGCTGAGTGGCTGGCGTTTTTCGCCGATAGCTTCGCGATCTCGGCGTCGAGCGTGCTCGCGTACCTTCGTACGCTCCGCGCGACTCGCCACCGACCTCGCTCGCTCTCGGCGAAAACCGCTCAGCCACTAACGGGCAGGGTGCGGCGCTTTGAGCCGCACCACCCGGACGTTGCCGTAGCGGGCGGCTTCGATCGCGCGGCTCTCGGCGATCCATCGGTTCGCGTTCATGGCGACGGGTCCGTCATGCTCGTCGATGACGAACCAGCGGATGCCCTCGTCCCAATAGGCCTCGGGGGTGTACGACGGGCGCCTCAAGAGGCGTTGGCGTTGCCACAGCCGCTCCTGCGGGAAGCCGAACATCCCCACTGCCCAATCGAGCCACGGCACCGGCAGGCCGGCCCACTGCGCGTACGCCGGCGCCTTGTCCTCGCGGCGAAAGACGAGCTCCCCGGGCTGGATGTTCTTGCGCAAATAGCCGGCAGCCTTCACGTCGGACCGAGCCATCGGCGAGCCGTTCGGGTTGAAGTAGCTCGTCGCTTCGGCCGGGAACGCCTGGAAGAACAGCACGAGCGAGAGCCCGCCTGCGGCCGCGGCGGTCGTCAGCGCGAAGCCGACGCCGACCCGGGCGCTGCGCCGAGCGAAGCCGGGGCCCGAGAGCAGCACGAGCACGCGATCGATGGCTGCGGTCGCGGCGAGGCCCATCGCGAGGATGGCGACGACGCCGAACTTCACGATGTCCCACGACAGCTTGTAACGGACGGTGTTGAGCACGGTCAGGCTGCCGACCAGGAGCAACCCGATGAACAGCCGAGCGCGACGCGGGACGAAAGCGGCGCCGACAAGCGCGAGCGGCAACAAGAGCCCAAAGCTCTGGAGGTTCCACATGAGCGAACCCTGAAAGCCGTCGACGACGCCGACGCGGAGCTCGAACGTCTGCGACGCCCACTCGCCGCTGCGACCCGTGAAGAAACCGCCGATCGCCAAGGCCGTCACCGCCGTCGCGGCGCCCACCAGGACGATCGGGATGCCCTCGCGGAAGCGCCGCCGCTCGACGGCGTAGAGCCACCAGAGCTCGGATGCGAGGACGCTCGGGAGAATCGTCACGAAGAGCACGACGTGGCCGAGGCTGAGGGCGCTGCCGAGGAGCCACAGCACGACGAGCCGAGGGACCGGCCGCTCGTGCTGCCGCTCGGTGAAGACGATGATGGTGGCGACCGCGAGGGGCAGCGCGAGCGCCCACGGGCGCTGGAAGAAGCTCGAGACCATCGGCGGCATCACCCACAGGTTCTGCACCGAGCACACGCTGATCGCTTCTTCGAGGCCGTAGGCGCTGCCGTCCGCGCAGACGGGGAGCCCGCCCGCGAAGAGGACGAGGACGACCGTCAAGAGGCCACGGCTCCGCCCGAACCACATCGCCCCGAGCGTCCAGAGAAGCCAAACCGTGTACGCCCAGAAGAGCACCGTCGAGATGTCGATCGCCTCGTCGATGCGCACCCGAAAGAGCGCGGTGAGGCACGCGGCGAACAGATCGAATCCGTAGTGGTAGCGGAGCTCGACGTCGGGGAACGACAGGTGCCGGGGCGGGTACACGTCGTTCAGGATCTGCGACGAGATCGAGAGGTGCCCGGTGTAGAGGTGCTCGTCGTGAAAGAGCCAGCCGAACGCCATCTCGCCGACGAGCCCGGTCGTGATCAGCGCGGTGAGCAGGAGGAGCGGCGTCGAGCCTAGACGAACCTCGCGAACCGACGGGACCCAGGCGCGCGTCTTGAGCTGGTAGGCGGCGTAGGCGATCGCGAGCGCGGCGACCCCGGCCGTGCCGATCGCGAGGCCCGATAGAAACGACCGCGTCGCCAGCCCGGCAGCGTGCACCGCGAGGAGCCAACCGGCGACGGCGATGCCAGGGGTGAGCGTGATCGACAGCGCGCGATCCTTCGTCAGCCGCCGCGCCAGCCAGAAGCCGGCGAGGAGAACGAAGGGCAACAAGATGAGGAGCAGGCTGAGCGAGCGAGGGAACGGGAGCGCGACCCTCATCGAGAACACTCCAAGAGAAGAGAAAGAAAGGCTCCCCCCGGAGTGCACGAGCGGTGCCAGGCCCGCTCTGCGCCCAAGTCGGCGTTTCTCTTGGGGTCCGATCGTCAGTCGACCCGCGCCACGACACACGATGGCACACGCCGCCGGGCAGCCGTGCCCGACGCGGCGGCGCTACTTCGTGGCCTTGAGCCGTGCGCGGAGGCGAGGCGCGTAGCCCTCTTTGTTCTCCTGCTTGGTGCGCGCGATCGCGAGCGCCTCGTCGGGCACGTCTTTCGTCACCGTCGTTCCGGTGGCGACGTAGGCGCCCGCGCCGATCTTGATGGGCGCGACGAGCTGCGAGTCGCTGCCGATGAACGCACCGGGACCAATCTCGGTCTTGTGCTTTCGAAACCCGTCGTAGTTGCAGAAGATCGTGCCCGCGCCGACGTTCGCGCCCTCGCCGATATCGCCGTCGCCGAGGTACGCGAGGTGGTTCGCCTTGGCCCCCTTTCGCACGATGGTCTTCTTCGTCTCGACGAAATTGCCGATGTGAGCTTCGTCGCCGATCTCGCTGTCCGGTCGCACGTGCGAGAACGGCCCGACCTGCGCCGCGCGCCCGATCGTCGACCGGCTCGAGACGGAGTAGGGGAGGACCTTCGCGTCCTCGCCGACGACGGTGTCGGTGAGCACGGCGCCGACGTCGATGTGCGCGCCGGCCTTGATGGTGGTCGCGCCCCGGAGCACGACGCCGTTCTCCAGGGTCGCCTCGGGCTCCACCACGACGCCCGCGTCGACGCGCGCGTCGCCGCGGATCGTCACGCCGCTCTTGCGCAGATGGTCGGCGGTCCGGCGATACAGCAACTCTTCGGCGGCGTGGAGCTGCGCGCGATCGTTGATCCCCACGAGCGAGGCGGCGTCCACGTCGGGCACGGCGACGGCGGCGCCACGCTCGGCGGCCTGGGCCACGACGTCGGTGAAGTAGAGCTCGCCCTGCGCGTTGTTCGGCGAGAGCTTGCCGAGGGCTTGCCGCAAGAACGGCACGCGGACGAGGTACATCGCCGGGTTGATCTCGTCGATCGCGCGCTCGGCCGGCGTCGCGTCCTTGTGCTCGCGGATCGCCTTCACGCGCCCGTTGTCGTCTCGCAGGATGCGGCCGTACCCCGTCGGGTCGGCGACCCGGCACGTGAGCAGCGCAATGTCACCCGAGGTCGCGTCGCCCTCGAACGCGCGAGCGAGGCGCTCGAGGTCGGCGGCGTGAACGAGCGGCGTGTCGCCGCAGAGCACCATGGCCAGCTCCGCGTCTTTCGGGAGCGCGCTCATGGCGCACTGGACGGC
>CALKVR010000207.1 GCA_938004815.1 uncultured Polyangiaceae bacterium
GTTGGTTTTATTGCCATGGTCGTAGCGTTCCTCGCGATGCGGGTAGGAACGCGTGGTGTCACCGTGCTGTTTCTGCTGAACCTGCTCATCCTCGGCCACTATCTCTATCGGCGCGTCCCGGTGAGTGTCCTGATGGTTGGCGGCCTCTTTCTTATCGCGGTCCTTAACGTTCTCGGGACCGCGCGGAGCAGTGGGCCCGGCGCGGAGCTTGAGTTCTCGGCGGAGCGATTCAGGCCGGGCCAAGCGCTGGTTGACCACGAGAGCGACCGCCAGCGGCTGACGGCCGCCGCGGTCGTGATGTACACATTCCCCGACCGACTCGATTACTTGATGGGCACGAGCTGGCAGGCCATCGTACTCGCTCCCATCCCCCGGTGGGTCCTGCCCAACAAGAACCATTACCTGCGCTGGTCCGACAGCGGCATCACCTACAGCCTCGTCGGCGTGCCGGCGCCGACTCCGTTCCTGTTCGTGCTCTTCGCGAACTTCGGATGGGCCGGAATCCTGTTGGGCATGGCCGCCTGGGGCGCGTTCCACCGGGCGCTACAGAACTGGCGCGAGCGTTGGCCGGGGGACCCGAACGTGGTGCTGCTCTACTCCGCCCTGCTCCTCTACTTTGGGCCGACACTTCTCAATGTCGGGATGACCTTTCAGACGGTTGTGCCGATCTGGGTGTCGCTCTGGTTCATCGCACGCCGAGCCGCACGCTATGCGCTGCCGCGCGAGCCCGTTCCGGCCTGAGAGGCCGGGATGGCTGCGGAGGACGCCACCGCTAGCGCCAGCATCATCCAGATGTGCCGGGAATCCTCGAAACCGCCGAACAGCCCGCCGTAGAGCAGCTGGCCGCAGATGGCAGCAAGGAAGCCGGCGCGCAGGTACGTTGTCTCTGCAACCGTAGCCTTCCGTGGTAGCGAGCTCAGCACGGCGCTGACGACGGTCAAGAATCCGATCAGCGCGAGCGGGCCCATCTGGCCCCATAGGCCCAGATAGAAGTTGTGCGCCTCGACTTCAAAATCCTTGATGTGCACGGATGCGCCCTGGGCCGAGTACTCGTGATGGAAGTGGGCGACGGTTTCTCCCACCCCCGTCCCGAGCAGCGGGTGCTGACCAATCGTCTTCAACGTGGCAAGCGCGGCCGCTACACGCCCCGACGGAATCGTCGACAAGACCCCTAGCGGTCCTAGCGAGATCCCTTCGCTGCCCTTCGGAAGGATGATGAGCGCCGCGGCCACGAAGAAGCCGATCATGGTGACGGCGCAGCCGCTGATGAGCGCCCACCGAAGCGCGGGTGGTCGCAGCCGAACCACTTGGATGAAGATCGCGAGGGAAAGGGCTGCCGCACCTAGGTTCGGCGATAGCGTGAATGGCAGCGCCAGGGCTATAGGTGCGCCGATCAGCCAGGCTCTTGCCCTGCCGAAGCGTGCCGATAGGTCAGGCAACCGAGCGCCCCAAAGGCACAGACTCACGGCCAGGTAGTTGGAGTACTGGTTCGAGTTGAGGAACGGGCCCTCCATGCGCGGAATCCGGCCGGGGGGAAGCGACCCGTAGTTGCCCAGCATCGGGTTGGAGGCTTGGTCCTTGGCACCCAGGAAGAACGCCAGAACGCCAAGGCAGGTAAGTGCTCCGACGAACGCGGCAGCGCACACCCAGGTTGTGTGGAGCCGCCGCCACGTGGATGCCGAGTCCACGATCTGGAGTGTGACCGTCGGGGCTGCCATGAGGCTCATGATCCCGACGATCTTGACGACGCCGCGCCAAAGCGAATCGACGTT
Source organism: uncultured Polyangiaceae bacterium (assembly GCA_938004815.1). Classification (GTDB taxonomy): domain Bacteria; phylum Myxococcota_A; class Polyangia; order Polyangiales; family Polyangiaceae; genus Xiheicaenibacterium. Next base: position 1,773 of record CALKVR010000207.1, read on the forward strand.
GATCAACGACAAGCAAGCGCCGGTCAGGTAGACGGCGAACCCCACGAACATCCACGACCAGCGGATCGTTCTGGTGGTAGCGGCGTGTGCGAGTGTGCAAAGCGCAGCGAGACCTACCAGCGCGTCGGAGAGCTGAATCGGGACGGGGCCATAAAAGAAGTGCGTGAATTTCGGCGCCGCAAGCGCGACGATCGCGCCGGCCAGTAGCAGTTGCCCAACCCGGCCGGCGACGCTCATGACGGCTTTACGCGTGCGACGACCAAGTGCGAAATCCCGATGAATGGGATTCGGAACGGCGCCTGGGCGAGCAGAGGGAACAGCATTTCGGGTGTCTTGTTCGGAAACACCAGCCCCACGTTCTCGTGAACAACGGGCTCCAGTCCGGCGCGCTCGAACTCGCGAAGCAAGTAGCGGCGGGAGTAGCGCAGAACCCAGCGGTGCTCGCGGTCGGCCAGCGAGAACAGGAACTGCGCGAGGTTGAGCGGGTTCGGCTCGAAGACGTAGACGAACCCTCGTGAAACGCGCGCCATCTCGCGCAGTGCCAGGTAGGGCTCGTCCACGTGATGGAGCAGCTCCCAGCAGTAAGCGAGATCGAAACTCTTGCTCCGGAACGGAAGCGACTTTGCATCCGCAAGCAGCCGTCTTGGGCCGGGATGGCGTCGCAACATCCGAGAGGAGCCATCCGTCGCGGTGATCGCGAGATGCTCAGGTGCGTAGCGTGTAGAGAAGCCATTGCCAGCACCGACGTCGAGCGCGCTGCTTAGCTCCGCGAGCGGTAGGTGCCTCTCCAGGTGCTTCCAACGCTGGCGCGCGAAACCCGCAACGACCGGATGGTCGGCCGGTCGGTGCCCCATGTCGCTTTCCCAGTAGTCACGCTGCCTCTCCGCGCTCGTCCCCAGGCCAACGCTTGTCACCTCTGCGCCGGGGCCGGTCGCCCGCAACGGCGAACTGGCGGGAACGAGCTCGGGAAGCCCGTCCTGAACGGGGAACCGCTCGCCGCAGCCCTCACACCGAAACCCCGAGTCTTCCTCGGTCAGGGAGGGCTCGTGGCGGCGACAGCTTGGGCACCGCAACAATGCACGCAGTTCCGGATCCATCTCTCGGGCTCGAGGCTCGGGTGCGCGCACCCTGTGACGGGTTCACATTCGTAGGAGTGGTCGTCAGCGTCAAGGTTTCCCTGGGCGCGGCACCCCAAGTTGTCTAGAACCCAAGCGCCACATGGGCGCGGCCGACGAGTCGACTCCGGATAGCTTCGGGCACGAGCGCAAGGTACGAAAGCGCTTCGCGACGCCGGAGGCGTACCTTCGCAACGATGGTCACATCGAGCTGAGACGTGCAGCGGTGCAAGAGCTCGTCGGCAGGCGCGTGCGGTCGGTCTTGGACATGGGTTGCGGTGACGGTCGGGTGTCGCTCGAGTTCCTCGAGTCTGGAGCGAACGTGACTCTCGTGGATGCGGAACCTGCGATGTTGGAACGCGCGCTTGACCGCGTGCCCGAGCGGTTTCGAAACGCCGTCAAGGCGATCGAGTCCACGCTTTCGGCCTACGAGGCTGGGCCCGACTACGACTTGGTGCTTTGTCTGGGCGTTCTCGCCCACGTCATGGACGTGAAGGATGCGATCCACCGGCTGGCTGGGTGGGTCGAACCCGGGGGAATGCTCGTCGTGCAGATCACCGATCACGAGGAGCCGCTGTCCGGCGCGTACTCTGCGCTCGCGCAGCTGAAACGCACCGTAACGAAACCGAGCTCGTCCCTCCAACGCACCGTGGGCAGCGAGGTCCTGAAGACCGCGCAGGATGCCGGGCTACGGCCGGTCGGCATGCGGCAGTACTGGGTCTTGCCGCCCGGGCTCGGCCTGTTGCCGCCTCGGTGGGGGCGGGCGCTTTTGCGCAGGCTCTACGGCAGTCGGCTTGCCACGCTGGGGACGGAGAAGATCTTCGCCCTGAGCCGACCGGCTTGAACTGCGGGCGGTCTTTTGGCACCAAACGGGGCACGCCATGCCGCAACTGGTACACTCGGCCCGCCGCATGGAACCCTTCGCAGAGGCGCAGGGGCCCGTATCGGGGCCCGCTTCTTCCCGGTCGAAACCCGCCGAGGATGAACCGAACCGCTCGGCATCCCCCTGTGCCGAGTTGTCGATCATCATGCCGGCTCTGAACGAGGCTGAAGGGATCGGTGCCGCACTCCGGACTCTCGTGTCTGCGCTACCAGAGGCTGAAGTGATCGTGATCGACGACGGCTCGACGGACGAGACGGGGGCGGTCGCCAGGAGCGTTCCAGGGGTCACGGTTGTCCGCCATGCCCGCAACCGAGGGTACGGTGCCGCGTTGAAGACGGGTATGCGGTCCGCGTCGCGCGATCTGGTGGCGTGGTACGACGCTGACGGGCAACATCGGCCCGAAGATCTGCGTCGAACCGTCGAGGAGCTCGTCGCTGGCCCCCACGATCTGGTCATCGGCGTCCGGGGCAAGGACTCGGCGAAGCAGCGCGAGCGCGCGCTCGGTAAAGCCGTCCTGTTTTTCGTGGCGCGCGTAGTGAGTCGCGAGAAAATTCCCGACCTCAACTCGGGGCTGCGAGCCTTTCGGCGTGACGTTCTCGTTCGGTACCTTCACCTCCTGCCCGATGGCTTTAGCGCGTCGACAACGACTACACTGATGATGCTCAAGCGCGGCTACCGCGTCGGCTACGTGCCGATCGTGGCGCAGGAGCGCGTCGGAAAGTCCACGGTGAAGATCGTTCGCGACGGGCTCCGAACATTGCAGCTCATCATTCGCATCGTGGTGTTGTTCGAAGCCTTCAAGGTGTTCACCGCGCTGGGGCTCGGGCTGCTCGTTCCAGGGTTCGTCTACGGTATGATCATGGCGATCGTGCGCAAAGAGGGCTTTCCTACTCTAGCCGGCACGGTGGTCGTCTCGGGCCTCCTCACGTTCTTTATGGGAATCGTTGCCGACCAAGTCGTCGAGCTGCGTAAGGAGCGGTTCGAGGACCTGCCGCGGCCACGCCGACGCGGATCCCGCTGACGCCATGTGCGGCGTAACAGGCGTCTTCCACTATCGCGATCAAGACCGACCCGTCGACCGTGCCATCTTGCTCTCCATGACGAGGAGCATCGCCCATCGCGGCCCCGACGGCGAGGGCACCTACGCTGCGCGTGGCATCGGTCTGGGGCATCGCCGCCTTGCGATCCTCGACACTTCCGACGTGGCGGCTCAGCCGATGGTCAGCTCGGACGGGACCATCGTGCTTACGTACAACGGCGAGATCTACAACTTCCGCGAGCTACGCGCGCAGCTCGAAGCGAACGGACATCGGTTCGTGTCCGGATCAGACACCGAGGTCGTGCTGCACGGGTACCGCGAATGGGGCGATGGGCTTCTGGACCGCGTCGAAGGTATCTTCGGATTCGGACTTTGGGATGCCCGACGCAGAAGGCTGCTTCTGGCGCGAGATCAGCTCGGAGTAAAGCCTCTCTTCTTCGCGGACGATGGGAGGACCATCCGGTTCGGGTCGGAAATCAAAGCAATCTTGAGTGACCCATCCGTTGCGCGGACGGTCGACTTGGGCGCGCTGAATCGATTCCTGACACTCAGCTTCACCCCTGCCCCCTTCACGGGCTTTAGCAGCGTGAGGCAGTTGCTCCCCGGGCACAAGGCGGTGGTCGATGCCGCGGGTGTGAAGGTCGACCGGTATTACGCGATCCAATACGCGCCCGTAGCAAGAGACGAGAACCTCTCGGCAGAAGTGGCGCGATTCGAAGCCCTGCTCGACCGCGTCACGAAGGCGCAAATGGTGAGCGATGTGCCGGTCGGAGCCTTTCTATCAGGAGGCTTGGACTCCGCCGCGGTAGTCCGCTCGATGACACGGGCGGGGGCGGGCGCTGTCCACGCGCTCACGGTCGGTTTCGACGCACGGGGATTCGACGAGACTCCGGCTGCGGCGGAGACGGCCAGGGCGCTCGGCGTCGATCTGGAGGTGGAGCGGATGCAGCTTACGCCGGATCTCATTCCCCGCATCTCGCTCCACGTCGAAGACCCGTTCGCGGACTCCTCGATCATCCCCGTCTGGCTGCTTTGCCGGGCTGCGCGAAAACGATTCACGGTGGCCATGTCGGGGGACGGGGCCGACGACATCCTCGCTGGTTACGATACCTACCGCGCGACGCTGCTGGCCGACCATGTCAGGCGATTGCCACGCAGCCTTCGGGAACGCGTCCTACTTCCGCTCGCAGAAAGACTCCCGATTTCGGACAGGAAGTACGGCCTACACCGAGTGGCGACCCGATTCTTGCGCGGCGTTCAGCGTGGGCCCGGCAGGGATCACGCATCATGGCGCATCATCTTCGACGAGTCGCTCCAAGCACGTCTGCTCGCACCGGAGCTTCGGCTCGCCTGCCACGACCCTCTCGAGGAATATGCGGCGGCGGTTCGCGATGTTCCTGCGGGGCGCGAGGCGATTCTCGGCCCGCTGCACGCCGACACGGCGTACTACCTGCCGAACGACATGCTCGTGAAGGTTGATCGCATGAGCATGGCCCACGGGCTAGAGGTCCGTGTGCCGTTCCTGGACGTCCAGATGGTGGCGTATGCGGCCAACCTGGCGGGCCGTCACAAATTGAAGGGGTTTGCGGGTCGAAAGCACATCCTGAGGG